>JBCNPG010000186.1:0-6270 GCA_039593445.1 Pedobacter sp. | reverse complement strand
TGCCATAGTTGCGGTTAAACATATAGCTAAAAGAGATTTTATTAGGAAATTTCTTATTCTTGCCCCATTCGTCGTTGTAGTTGAGCCCAATGCCCTTGTTATCATTGATACCGCCTCCGCCACCTCCAAATGCATCTTCGCCATTTAAACCTATAGACATATTGCCGCTTGCATCAACCATAACCGAGCTCACCATGCCCGACCCAAAGACATCGCCTCCCAAGAAATCGCTCAGATCCGAATATGAAAAACTGGTTTTATTGATATTATTGGCCAAACCGATGATCGAGAGCTGTTGCTTGCCATTAAAACGGTTGATGCTGGTAGAGGCATCATACAAGCTGCTATTGCCCTTTCCGGCGGCTATATTTCCAAAATAGCCCTTTTTCTTGTCGTCTTTTAGGGTAATGTTCAGTACATTCTCCCGCTTGCCGTCGTCGATGCCCTTAAATATCGCATCGTCGGTTTTCTTTTCGATAACCTGAATTTTATTGACGATCTCCTTCGGCAGGTTCTGCGTAGCCGTTTTGGGATCTTTACCAAAAAAGTCCTTTCCATCAACCAATACGCGGTCAATCTTTTTCCCGTTGAAAGTAATGTTGCCGTCTTTATCTACTTCCATGCCTGGCATTACTTTGAGTACATCTTCTACGTTGGCATCGGCCTGGGTTTTAAAGGCATCGGCTGTAAACTCGATCGTATCCTTTTTAATGATCATCGGCAAAAGCTCGCCCTTAATGAGCACATCATTCAGCGTAATGGCACTTTCTTCCATTTCTAGGGTGCCAAAATCTGCCATGGGCTTGCTCGTGGTAACCTCGAACGCTTTGATAATGGGCTTATAGCCTATCATGGCCGCATAGAACTTGTATTGGCCAAAGGCGAGGCCTTTAGCGGCAAAATTACCTTCGGCGGTTGTGGCACCCATACCGGCAACAGTAGAATCCTTCACGTTTTTGACGGCAAAAGAAACAAAATCGACAGGCTTTTTGGTTTTGGCATCAATTATTCTGCCTTTTACGGAACCCGATTTTTGCTGTGCATACGACAGCGTTGTACAAAAAAAGAAAAGCAGGAAAAAGCTGAGGTAAATAGGTTTAATCATTAGTTTTTAGTTTGGTTTCACCAATATAACTAAAAACATAGTAGTTCACAACTATTTTCTTAGTTAAAATGTGTTAAAAAAAATCGCCACCGGCAATTAAGCCGATGGCGATCTGTTGAAGAGTGGTTAAGCTTACATGCCCATGCCACCCATTCTCATTCTTTGGCCACCACCCGGACCACCTGGTCCTTGCATATTCATGGTTTGGCCACCTACCCTGTTTAATGAGTAAGTGAACGAGAACATATAATAACGTTTCAATACGTTGAAGTTCGAATCGACGATGCTATTGTTCGTAGCCGTACGCGAAATACCCGTATTTTGGTTCAACAAGTCATTTACCGCAAACTTGAAGGTACCTCTGTTTTTAAAGAACTGGCGACTGATATAACCGTTAATAAGGGTATAACTGGTATTATAAGCATCGCCACGACCTGTAGTTTTGTTATAAGTTACATCGGTTTGCAAACGGATATTGCCTGGGAACAAGTAACTGATATCGATATTAGGTGCCAAAGTATAGAAATTGGTCGGGTTGCCGATGGTAAAGTTACTATGGTTCCAGCTGCCACCAATACCGGCAATCAAGTCCAGCTTATCTAAGTTAGATATCAATTTATAGCTATTGGTAATGCCGCTGCTCTTGGTTACGTTTTCTAAAGAGTTGGTATAGTTGGTTGCTTTGCCGTAATTACCACTTAAGTTGATTTGCAAAGTTAGCTTGTTACCTTTGATGATTGGCTGGCTCAAGCTTCCAAAAACATTGGCATTGAAGTTCCCGTCAACGTTTACATAGCTATTGGCAATTTTTCCATAGTTAGGATCGGCTGTATTGGTAATCAAGCTTTGGTTATTGGCAAAATCATTAAAAGTTTGGGTAATGAAGGCACCGATAAACAAAGTACGATAGCTGGCGAAATCGAAATTGTTGAAGAAAATGTTCAACGAGTTAGAAAACGAAGGCTTCAGACCTGGATTACCCAAAACAATAGTTTGGGTATTGGTATTATCTGGAATTGGTTGGATCTGATCGATACTTGGCTGATTGGTACGGCCATTATACCTGATGTTTAAACGTTTGGTATTGCTGAAATTATACCTGAACTGCGCCTGTGGTGTAATGTTGGTAAAGTTCTGTGTAAACACGTTTCCAGTAGTCTTATTATCGTTCTCGCGATTGGTACGTTGTACTGCCACACCAATGTTCCAGTTGTATTTTTTCTCGTTTTGGTTCAAACTCATGCCCAAAGCATTGGTCAAAGTGGTATTCTCGAACTGATTGCTATAGGTATTGTCTTTGATATCAAATCCCTGCGTTGCTGGGTTGAAGTTATAAACCAGTCTTTCTTTGTTATCGTGGCTATAACCGTTCTGATAGTTGAACTCTAAGCTAAACGTCTTAGTTAGCGGCTCGGTATATACCAATCTGGCCGTGTTGCTCAACGAGCTTGAGTTTTGGTCGTTCAACTGGTTAGTCAATTTTTGCGAAACCGATGATCCTTGGGTAATATTCTCCAAGATATAGTTATAGTTGTCTGCATCATTATCATTGATGTTTGTATTCACGTTCAATGACAATGTACGACCTCTGCGCTGGAATTTCCTGCGGATCAATAAATTGTTGCTGATTACCGGCGATTCAGATCCGGTATTATATTGCTGCAAACCAATGGTATTGCTGTTCAATACATTTCTGTTGTAATTGGAAGTGCTTGTACCGCTGTTTTTGGTATAAGAAACAGATGGTTGCACCCTGATAGAAGTCATCGAATCCAATTTGGTATCTACCGTAAAGTTAAACCTATGGTTGATACGCTCTGTAGTACTGTTCAAATCGCTTAAGTTGGTTGTGGTAGTATTGCCCAACAAGTTTTGGGTAAAAGTATTATTGGTATTGAACAATGAAGTCTTGTTGAAGAAGTAGCTGCCATTGATCTGGGTCTGATCGTCATAAGTATCGGCAAAGTTGATACCAGCCGCATTGGTTGTTGTAATACCCGATTGGGTACCGCCACCGCCAGTTACGAACTGCATACCGCGACCTCCGCCGCCAAAACCGCCACCGCCTATACCGCCACCAAAGTTTTGCTTGTTAACGTTGTTAAACTGGCCGATCAAAGAGATTTGTTGGTTTTTATTGAACTTGTTCACGTTCAAGTTCACGTCGTAACGATCGTCTGAACCATAGCCCAATGTACTGTTACCGAAGTAACCGTGTTTTTTATCTTGTTTGGTGGTAATGTTGATGATTTTTTCGCGGTTGCCATCGTCAACACCAGAGAATTTAGCTTGATCAGACAAATCATCGATGATCTGGATTTTATCTACCATGTCGGCAGGCAAGTTCCTGGTGGCCAACAAAGGGTCGTTGCCCATAAAGTCTTTGCCGTCTACCCTTACCTTGGTAATTTTCTCGCCCTGAGCGGTAACGCTGCCATCTTTGGCTACGTCTACACCCGGTACTTTTTTCAACAGGTCCTCAACCACTGCATTTTCTTTGACCTTGATGGTTGATGCACTGATTTCCAAGGTGTCTTTTTTAACGACTACCGGTGGGATTTCGCCTTTGATCTCCACGCCTTTTAAGGTTACACCAGTATCTTCCATGCTCAATGTACCAAAGTTCATGCTTGGCTTGGCCGCGGTTAACTCAAAATCTTGAGTAATGGTTTTGAAACCTAAATAGGCTACATATAATTTATATTTACCTGGGGCCAGGCCACCAACGGTAAAAGCACCGGTAGACGAGGTATTGGTGCCGCCAACCGTAGAGGAGTCACTTACTTTTTTGATGGCTATGGAAGCATAATCGATGGGCGATTTGTCTTTGCCATTGATTACTTTTCCGCTAACCGTTCCACCAGACTGGGCCTGGGCAAAATAGCTTACACACAAGAAAGCAATGAGTAGTGTACTTTTAATCAAATTCTTCATTCTAATTTTTATATAATTTTGTAAAGTTATCCTATCAGACTACCGATAGCCTCAAAAGTTTGTTAAGAAGTGTTAAAATATGGGTAACAATTTAAATACAACTAACTTTGTCGTTACAGAGCATATGCACAGTAACACACAGCAACAACGGCTAAAAATGGCATTTAATGGGCTTGATAATGCGAACGTGGCAATTTTGGGCAATAGCAGGAAGGCTTGAACAAACCGCATCCGAAAAGCAGCAAGCTCAATACTAAAATCATAATCAGATTAAACCTTTTTTTCATTCTATCCTTTTTGTCCATGCCAAAGCCAAGCTGTATGGCGAAGGTTATTCCTCTTCTTTGGTGAGTGGCAAATGGTTGTTGCGATGTCCAAAATTTGACAGGTGCAACAACACATAACTGAATACCCCCATCAGGGCACCGGTCATATCGCAGGCAAAATCCCACCATTCTGCCGATCGGTAGGTAAACACCTTCCATTGCAATAACTCAATCCCTCCACCCAAAATGGCAGAGATGAGCAGAATCTTAAATATAGTTAGCGAGCGAAAACTGTAATTATGCTGGTACCTGATCTTTCCGTAAAAAAGCAATACGCTCAGCACGAAGAAAAACCCCAGGTGCACCAGCTTATCAAAACCTTCAAAGAAAACGCCAGGCCGCCCATCTGAGTCTGGCATTCTCATATTGCAAAGCACTAAAATAACGATGGTCCAAATAACGGCCCATACCTGCGACCTTAGCACTCCATATTTTTTCATGGCCTTATGCGCCTACGAGCTCTTTGTATTGGTCAGCGCTTAACAAACCTTCTACATCGGCAACATTAGCAACTGCAACTTTTACCATCCAACCTTTTCCATACGGATCTGAGTTTACCAGCTCTGGGTTATCGTTCAACTCGTTGTTTACTTCTAGCACGGTGGCAGTTAATGGCATAAACAAATCAGATACTGTTTTAACAGCCTCTACGGTGCCAAACACATCTTCTTTGCTTACTTCTGTACCTACCGTATTGATGTCGATGTAAACGATATCGCCCAATTCGCGTTGTGCAAAATCAGTAATGCCGATTATCGCTTCGTTGCCCGACACCTTTACCCATTCGTGGTCCTTGGTGTATTTCAGTTCTGATGGAAAGTTCATTGTTTTGTATATTTTATTTTCGTTTATTGAGTTAGTCTCCAAAGGTAATTATTAAACCGCTTTCTAACAACGGCTAATTCAGCGTAATACGCAAGCTAAATCCAAAATTGCTGAAAGAAGTGTTAAACGACTGCGAAGTGTAAGGCTTGGTGATGTTCGAATCGTAGAACACCTTGAGGTTGAAGCGCTGATTCAGAATATAATCGACACTCGGCCTTAAAGTAATATTTTTTGCGCCCGACGATACTTCGGCCTCTGTAATATCGGCCCTGTAGATAACCGTTTTGTTATCCCTTATGGCTACATCCAGCTTAAAATCCATGTTGTTGTCCATTTTCAGCTGCCTGAACCAGCCAAACGGGAACCTGAATTTATTGGTGCGGTAGCCCAAACCAAAAGCCAAATTGTTTTCAGACAATTGTGCCAGCTGGCTATTTGAAAGGCTGAGGGCCAAAATACGGGTTTTATTGATCTCGAAACTGGCTGTTAGGTTGTTTTTAAGTTTGGTATCTATCCCGATAAGTGGCGCAAACTGCTCCGAAATACTTACCTGCGCAAATTGGTACAATGGCAGGAAGTTCTGGTTCACATCCCTGCTGCTTACATAGCCATCGGTTTCTTGGTATTTCAACAAGCTGTTAAAACCGTTGATGCTGTAAAGCGACCGGTAGCCATGCCTGATGCCAAACTCTGAAAAATTCTCGGCAATGAACGGAATTTTAGTTAAGCCCGAGTAGGTTATCCTCCAGTTTGGCAATGGAATTTTAGGTAGGCTGTTGAGGCTTACCGAACTGGCATTCCGACCGGTATAGGCCGCTATAAATGCCGACACCACCACATCTTGCGAGGTTTTGTCATAACCATCGGCAAAGCCACCGGCAGCTTGGCCAGCTGAGTTCGGGTTTTCGGCTCCCAAGCGACTAGAAATCACCTGCCTGTTGCTCATAAATTTATTGAACAATTTCGTCAACCCATCATTGCAAATCGAACTACACCACAGCTCACTTTTGACTCGAACACTCAGCGTGTATTTGGAACAGATGGCTGTAACCGTATTTTTGGTCATTATCAAATTCAGGG
>JBCNPG010000185.1:0-6296 GCA_039593445.1 Pedobacter sp. | reverse complement strand
GTAGCACCGCAACACAGGCAACGACGGTTGCAGCGACACATTGTATTTTGCCAATAAGGCCTGATCTACCTGGATACTGTCTTTTTTCAGCACTTCCTCTTTTTTGAAATAGAGGGGAACGCCCTTGTCTTTGTAAACCATTGCCATCCATCCCCCTGAAGAGATCATTAGGTCATGCTCTTTTACAACCTTTTTGCCTACGATCAGTTTTGCCCTGAAATAGCCTGGTGAGTAATAGATCGCGGAATAGGCCTTATCGTCTTTGGGCACCTGCACCTTACGGCTCAGGTCCCAAGACTGCGAAATAAATACCGGTGCCTTGCCTGCTTTGGAGGCATCGTAGTTAAAGACGACTGAATTAGGCACTCCCTCTGTTACAGCCTTGCTGCTGCCGAACTTAAAATCAGAGTTTTTTAAAGGTGCTTCGGCCTCGGTCTTCATCAGGAGCACGCTGCAGGTTATGGCAAATAATAAAAACAGTAGCAAAGGAAGTACCTTAGGCCTAAACTTTTCCCTTTTTGTTTTTGCCAACCTCGGTGAATCTGCAACCAAAGCCTGCCCGACGGTTTCGTGCTGGTGCTTAAAGCCGCTCCAATCGTCATAACCGGCAAACTTTGCCAGAGCATTTAGGGTGGTGGCCGTTGGCATGTTATCGTATCTCAGCCTTCCCCACAGCCTTTTGAGCGTAGTGATACTCAAAAGTACCCCAGTGGCTTGCTGTATTTCCGCGCTGAGTTTTTCGAAATCGTATCCGCTCCATTCCTTGCCCACCCCACTGTTCATTTTGGCTTCTATAAGTTCAAGGCATTTTTTCAGGTGGCGTATTTCGGGCCTGCTGTCCATAATCGTTGCTGTTTTGTGGCTTGCACGGATTTGCACGCGTTTGGCGTGGCATTGATTTGTTTCCTGGACAAGCAAGATCCAAATTTGCGGAACAATTTTTTAAACCAGAAATTATGACAAAAAAACAATCATTCCTTTACACATTGGCCTGCCCTGTTAAAAACAGAAGCTTTTTACCAAAGTACTTGCTGGTGCTCTCCATTGCAGTCCTTTCCATCGCAAATGCCTATGCCCAGGAGCTGAAAGACAGGTTCGAAATCGTCAACCGCAGAGCCAGCCTAGACAAAAAAACAGGTGCCCTGCACCTTAATGAGGTGGACGGCGCGGGCATAGCGTGGATGAAAGGCATATCATTTGAAAATGGCATCATCGAATTCGACGTAAAAGGGAAAGACACCCTACAGCGCAGCTTTGTGGGTATCGCTTTTCATGGGGTAAACGATACCACCTACCAGTGCATCTATTTCAGGCCTTTCAATTTCCGTTCGGATGATGCAGTAAGGAAATCCCATTCCGTGCAGTACATCGCGATGCCAAAATACGACTGGCCCACGCTCAGGGAAAATTTTCCAAATAAATACGAACAAGCCATAAAGCAGAACCTTGATCCAGACGAATGGTTTCATGTGAAGATAACAGTCAAGGGAAAACAGTTCGCCGTTTATGTCAATGGAGAGAAACAGCCTTCGCTCGAAATACAATCCTTGGCTGATACGGGTGGCCAAAGGCTGGGCTGGTGGGTAGGCAACGGATCTGGGGGAGATTGGAAAAACCTTAAAATACGGCTCAAATAACGAAACCCAAGGCTTTTCTATTTTATATAAGCAAACCTTACCATTTTGGCTTAGCAAAGGCTTCCGGGTTTTTGGGACACAGGAGTAGCAGGTTTTTTTAGCCTTAAAAGAAAAAGCTTCATCAGTTTGCCTGATGAAGCTTTTAGTGGAGAATACCGGATTCGAACCGGTCACCTCTTGCCTGCCAGGCAAGCGCTCTAGCCAAATGAGCTAATCCCCCATTTTTGCCCAAAGGTTTTATCCTTTGGGCTGGCAAAAATAATAATTAGTTTGTTTAATACAAATAATGTTTGCAATAAACTGATTAAATAATGTAATTCTTATCAAGCTGCTTTCAATTGAAACGAACAAGCCTTCGCCGACATCTATTTTTTCTCGCTGGCAGTGATAGCTAGTTTTAGCATATTCGTTTTTTCTTTGCTCCTGGTAATCAATCTGATGCGGTAAATCTTGTTTCCCCACATCTTTACGATACGGTCGTCGTCAATTGCCTGCTCGTCTACCTTAACTTCCAATTGGCTGGCATCGTAGTTCATGGCTGTTCCTGTTTGGGCGAATACAATTTTTCCGGGTTTTAATTCAACAGCGTAAGGCGTGATGAAATTGAGTTCGGAAGCTTCCTTATAATTATTGAGCTTGATGGCATCGGTCAAGTTGATGGTATTTTTAGTCCGGTTGAGGCTAATGGTACGTTCCCATTGTTGCACATCTGCCGCCGCCGGGTAGGCCTTTGCAATATCCATGGCAACGGTAGCCAAACCAGCGGTATTGGTAAACCTAAAATTTGTTGCGGCAAACTGTCTGCCATCTTTCTGTTGTACACCGTTAATGGTAGGGCAATTATGCCATTGCGACTGTACATTCCAAAGTTCATAGCGCCTGCTGCTGAACGTTTTGCTGGTATAGGTGCCCACCCCCACATCAATCAGCAAGGGCTTTCCATCATAGTATACTATAAAACTACCAATATCATTGTGGTTATGGCTTTCGGCATTATGGCCTCCCTTAGCGGCAAAAAAGAAACCTTTGGTGCTTCCTGCAGCGCTACGGGCATTAAAAACCTGTAAATCGGGAAGTGCCGCATACAGCGGATAAGGGGCTTTGGCTGGTGTGTGTTCCAGGTCCTGGTAAGCAGCCGCAGTAGCTAAAAAGTCGGTAATATCATTGGCCGAAACCTGCTTGCCCCTGGCATCGAACAAAAACGAAGCATAATCCTTTAAGGTTTCGTCCTTAAACAATACCCCATAACGATAAACGCTTTCCGGATTTTGCGTGTAGGTTGGAAAAGCATCGGCAAAATTGACCATATACGTTCCACTGATCTGCATTTTATAGGCATAAGTCCCGATCTGATGCAATAATTCCTTATCGTTCCAGTTCAATTTCCCATCCGAAACCTGATTGAGGAGCGAAAGCAAGCGAATCAATCGGCCACCAGCCATATCCCAATAAGACGGTCCTTCGTCGCAACCTCCATCTTCGGGATATTGGTTAATGAAAATATCAGTGCTCTTCAGCAACTTCGCGCTCAGCGAATCCAGTTTCTTGCCCGGCTGCAATACTTGCAAGGCTGCTTGTAGCGTATTGCTGTTCACATAGGTATTCCAGTTATTTACCGAATTGCCCTTAAAACCCATCCAGCCAAAACTGTATTTGAGGTAGGGATCAAAAAGCCTACGGTTCAATTCGTAAACGATCCTGCCGTTAACTACTTTAGAGTATTTGGCAAATTTGGCCGACAGCATATTATAGATGGTGGCGACGGTAAGTCCGGTACTCGAAGCATGCAAATCAATATATGGGTTTTCGATGTTCGGCAAGTCGGCTCCTTCCTTTTGCACCACAATATGTGCGGGCGCTACCCAGGTGCTTTCTTCGAGCACCAGCCAAAGGCCATTTACAATTTGCGGAATAAACCTTTCCTTGTTTTCGATCAGTTCGCCCGCCACCAGCAACGAGAGCATTCTACGGCGTTCGTTAACCAGGTTTTCATAGGTGGTGCGCGTACCGGTAATTTTATAATCGAGGTATAAGCTGGCCGGCAATGAAGGCCATTTATAGCTTAGGGCAGCTTCAGCCTGTTTCAAGATGCGCTGCTTTACCGAATCGGGCAAGCTGGCTATATTTTGCAAGGCATTGGTTTGTTGCTGCTTTTGCCAATTCAAAAGGCTAGGAAAGGCATTGCCATTGGCATAGGTTTGCTGATAGGCTTCGGTGAGCCAATTTCTTGGAGTTGTTTTTTGAGCATATACACCTAATGAAATGCTCCATAGGACAAAACAACAGTAAATGATTTTTTTCATGGTGGGGATGTTGGTTATAATTGCTTAGGGTTTTAAAAAATACAATCCAAATTCGGCCAGCGTTGGGTTTAATCTCGACGAGAGGATATGAAGCCTGATTTTACGGGTAGTCAGCGCGTTAAATTTAAGCAGCCTTTTATAGCCAACCGTTGTTCCGCTTGCAAATACCTTCCAGGTAGTGCCATCAAAATATTCGGCCTCAAATTTTTCGATCCGTTGTCCTACAGCGATGTTCTCTTGCAAGGACAGCACATTGAAGCTTACCGGCTCGGCCCAATCCAATTGCATGGTGGTCGTGGTATCTTTGCCTGTCGTGGTAAAATAGGTTTGCAGTCTGCCGTCGAATAAGCTGCCAAGTTTTTTTCCATTTGTGGCTTGCAACTTGGCCGTTTGAGCTAAGTTTTGTCCAAAAGCAGCTTTCATTTGGCTTGCAAAGCCTTGAAGGCTTTTGATGTCGGCTTCGGCAATAAGCCCTTGGGTATTTGGCGGAATATTCAGCAGCAATACGCCATTGCGGCCTACCGACGTGAAATAAATCTCCATCAAGCGCTTATCGCTCTTCACTTTGCCATCTTCTGCCGGATGATAAAACCAGCCTGGCCGGATACTTACATCGGTTTCGGCCGGATACCAAACCAAGCCACTGGCATTAACCAGCTTGTCACGGCTTCCCCTATCCTGGTCTTTATAGCTGCCCAATACGCCGGGAATAACATTTACTTCCTGTTGCGAAGTCGCAGCTATTTTTTCTTGGCTCTGCTCCGAAACCGGCAATACGCTCCATTCTGTTTCCCTGCCTACGCCGCTTTCTGTACCCACCCAACGAACATCTGGACCCTGTACGGCAATTACGGCTTGGGGCTGCAGCTTTCTGATCAGTGCATACCAACGGTCAAAATCATAGACCTGTTTCTTGCCGTTCGGCCCTTCGCCATTGGCGCCGTCAAACCAAACTTCGTCAACACGTCCATATTGGGTTAACAGTTCGGTCAGTTGGTTCACAAAATAAGTATTGTAGGCTTCTGTGCCATAACTAGCGGCGTTTCTGTCCCAAGGCGATAAATAAACGCCAAAGCCCACATCCAATTTATGGCAGGCATCGGCTACTTCCTTTACAATGTCGCCCCGACCGTTTTTATAGGGCGTATTCTTAACCGAATGCTCAGTAAATTTGCTGGGCCACAAACAAAAGCCATCATGGTGCTTTGCCGTGATGATGACTTGTTTAAAGCCTGCATCCTTAACCGTTTTGACCCATTGCATGGCATCGAGCTGAGACGGATTAAATTGAGAGATGTCTTCCTTGCCATCGCCCCATTCGCGGTTGGTAAAGGTGTTGATGCCAAAATGAAAAAAGGCGGTGAGCTCCAGCTGTTGCCAGCGCAACTGTCTGGCCGAAGGAGTAACATTGGCCGCTTTAGCCACAATAGTACTCAGCGGCTCTGTTTTCTTGATCTCGACAAAATTACGCTGCTGGGCTTGGGTAGCAAGAGTCAGGCAACATAAAATAACGATCATGTTGTTTTTCATAATCAGGAAATGATGATAGGTAGTTTGATCTTGTAATAATAAGTTTTTTTGGAAGAAGAATCCATTAGCTAAACATAAAAAGGTTGTTATAAAGTAAGCAACGGCTTAAATACACTATATTTTCAAGAATTTAAACAGAACAAACCTGGTTCGCTTACACCTTATACTTTTAGATACCATTGATTTTGGCCTCGAACAATACACAATTATTGTTATTTTAGAGCCGTATGATGCGCTTTAAATCAACGCTTTTAGCCACTGTATTGCTGCTGCTCTTTTGGGCCTGTCCCGGCTTTTGGGCAATGGCGCAAGACCGCATGCCACCGCCGGCCAAGGATATTGCAGAAATCAGGCAGCTTTATCCTTCGGCAGAAAAAACCATGCAGCTCCTAAGGTATGCCCGCAATCCCAAAACCATTTATACGGAAGAACTTAAGAATCTGCTCGAAGAGGCCCTGCAGCACTCAAAAAACAATGCCCGCGAAGACTTGGTTGCAAGTGTATTGACCACCCAGGCCATTACCGAGCTAAGCCTGGGCAACCGGACACAAGCCATCGCATTGGTACAACAAGCCGAAAATTACCTGCCTAAATTGCCTGAGCAACTCATTATGAGCGTACTAAGCGACCTTTCGAGGGTATATAGTCGTCTTGAAGACTCCGAGAAAAGCATTTATTATTACAACAAAATCGAAGCCTTTACCAAAGACAAGCCTCAGTTTATCATTCCGCGGGTGTTTAACCTCAGGAACCGCTCCAACTTCGAAATCCGAAAGGGAAATCCGGAAAAAGCCAAAGAATATCTCCAATCGGCCCTCAATCTAGC
>JBCNPG010000184.1:0-6297 GCA_039593445.1 Pedobacter sp. | reverse complement strand
GTGGCCGAGTGGCTAGGCAGAGGTCTGCAAAACCTTCTACAGCGGTTCGAATCCGCTCTCGACCTCAAGATTAAATGTTAAAAGAAATAAAGCGCATTATCATGGCAGTAACAAGATTAAAAAGAAAAGACAGATACAATAAAACTGTTTCTCGTTTAGAGGTTAAAAACCTAAAGTTGGCTACTAACCTAGAACTAGGAAGCCGTTCTAAACAGTCTACCAAAGATCAATTGGCTAAAAACAACGCTATCTTGGCTCAATTGGAAGCCAAAGCCTAGTCAGTTTTCTTTTTAAAAGACTTAGAGCATCCCAGAATATTCAGGGGTGCTTTTTTTTTTGCAAATCCCCACACCTCTCTTCCAACCTCTATCCAATTTTTCAAAATAAATTTGCGTAAGTAAATACTTACATATATATTTGTAAGCAAATACTTACATAATTATGCGAAGAGATGTTTTTCAGGCCATTGCCGATCCAACACGAAGAGAAATTATAAACCTAATTGCTTTTCAATCGTTAAACCTAAATGCCATTGCCGATCATTTCGACGTGAGCAGACCAGCCATTTCGCAACACATTAAAATATTGAACGAATGTGGCCTGCTTAACATCAGGCAGGATGGCCGCGAAAGATTTTGCGAAATCAAATTTGACAGACTAAAGGAAGTGGCCAACTGGATTGCCCAATATCAAGCATTTTGGAACAGTAAACTGGACGACCTGGAAAGGCATCTGGCCAACAAATAGAATTTTCACCTTAAACAAAACCAATCATGAGCAACAAACCTGTTATTGTAGAAAGAACCTTTAATGCACCTGCAGCCAAAGTTTGGAAAGCGATTACCGATGTAGAAGAAATGAGAAACTGGTATTTCCAGCTTAAAGACTTCAAACCAAAAGTCGGCTTTAAGTTCGACTTTATGGGCGGACCAGAAGAGGGCCCGCAATACTTGCACCTATGCGAAGTAACCGAAGTAGAAGAAGGCCAAAAAATAGCCTACAGCTGGCGCTACGACAATTACCCGGGCAATTCGATTGTAAGCTGGGAGCTATTTGACAAAGGCGAACAAACCCTGTTGCGAATTACACACACCGGACTGGAAACCATAGCCGAAAACGGACCTCAGTTTGCCAGAAACAACTTTAACGAGGGCTGGACCTATTTCTTGCATACTGCCTTAAAAGGTTACCTCGAACCTGAACAAAACGAATTGGAACAGCCATGGAAAAAGTAGTCATTGTAACGCAGATGCTCATCAGGAAACCGGCTAAAGAGGTTTTCGAGGCATTTATTGATCCCGACATTACCACCAAGTTCTGGTTCACCAAGTCGTCGGGAAAACTGGAAGAAGGCAAAACCGTAACCTGGGAATGGGAAATGTACAACGTCAGCAACGAGGTTTCGGTAAAAGAAATCATTGCCGATAAGAAAATAGCAACGCAATGGGGCCAACCGGCCACAAACGTCGATTATGAGTTTACGGCAGTAAGCGCCGACAGTACGTATGTAGAAATCAAAAGCTACGGCTTTAACCTGGATACCGATGAACTGATTAAGGCTGTCATGGACAATACCGGAGGCTTTACCACGGTATTAGACGGCGCCAAGGCCTACCTCGAGCACGGCATACAGCTTAACTTGGTGGGCGATAAGTTTCCGCACAGATGACCTCAGCCCCAAAGCCCAGAGCGCACCGATAAGAATATGGGTGCGCTTTGTGTTTTAAACAGCATCTAATTCAAGGGTGCCGATTGCTAGATTGGGACACCCTCTTTAAAAATTAAGCTTAACTTTAGGCTATTGAATAGGGCAAACAACAAGCCATCACCTCATAACAATGGAAAATTACCCAACAAACAAAGCCATAACCAAAGGCGAAATTGCAGATTACTGGTTCGAAGATGGGATTTTGGTTTCAATGTCCAAGTCCATTAAACGAACCGTACCGCTAATAGCAGCCAATGTAGACCTGGTTAAGCAACTGACCAACAATACGCCTGTTCCTTTGCTGATCTACCTTAAAAGCTCGCCAGTTCCGGATGCCGAAACCAGAAGGTTTTCTGCCGCCAAGCTACCCGAGATCTATTCGGCCATGGCCATGGTAGCCCAACCAGGGCTTTCTAAATTTATCATGAATATTTTGTTCAGCCTTCAAAAACCTCCCATACCGATGAAAAGCTTTACCAATGCACAGCAAGCCAAGGCATGGCTCAAAAAAATCTCCCAATGAAACTGAACCTCAACACCATCATTATTTTTGCGCAGGATGTAGCCAAGCTCAAGCCTTTTTACGTAGATGTATTAGGGCTCGAAGTGCTAGAAGAATTTCCGTCAACATGGCTATTGCTCAAAGCCGGCGCCTGCCAGATCGGGCTCCATCAAATTGGCGATGCCTATCTGGACAAGAACGCACCTCCTTTCCAATTCGACAACAACACCAAAATTGTTTTCGAAACCGATACAGATATCTACGAACTCAGGCAGCAGCTACTCCACCAAAATGTAGCCATGCGCGAAGTAAAGCATTTCGAACAAAGTGATTGGTTGCTTTGCGACGGCGAGGATCCCGAAGGCAATGTTTTTCAGCTCAAACAGCACAAAGCATAAGTCTTTTGTTTCAAGAGGCGAAATTCATTCATTTGAAACCAAAGTTTCTTATCTTAACTTACCAAACTAAAAAAAATGACAACAGTAAACGTCTACCTCACTTTTAAAGGAAACTGCAAAGCCGCCTTCGAATTTTACCAATCGGTTTTTGGCGGCGAGTTTCAGTTTATCGGTTTTTTTAAAGATATGCCGCCTCAAGAAGGCATGCCACCGATGTCGGCCGAAGCTGGGGAAAAAGTAATGCACGTTTCCTTGCCCATTAGCAAAGAAACCTTTCTGCTGGGTAGTGATACCGACGATATGTGGTCGCCAAATTTTACTCCCGGCAATAATTTCTCCATCTCGATCAGTACCGATAGCCAAGCCGAGGCCGACCGTTTGTACAATTCGCTAGTTGCTGGCGGACAGGCAACCATGCCAATGAGTCAAACGTTTTGGAGCGCTTATTTTGGCATGCTCACCGATAAGTTCGGTATTAACTGGATGATTGGACTTGAAGATGAGCCGAAATAGCAAATCACTATTTCCGCTTGACGATTAGGCTAAAGCTTTACAGATCCTTTTGATCAGCCCTGGGCCTTCATAAATAAAGCCTGTGTAAAGCTGCACCAAAGAAGCGCCTGCATCTATTTTTTCCTGGGCATCGGCTGGCGAGTGAATGCCTCCTACCCCAATAATAGGGAACGCTTTGTTCGACTTTTCGGAAAGATAGCGAATAACCTCGGTAGACCTTTTGGCTAAAGGCTTGCCGCTCAGGCCGCCAGTTTCATTCTTCAGCTTTTCTTCGGTGTATAATCCGTTCCGATCAATCGTAGTGTTGGTTGCAATTACCCCGGAAATACCTGTTTCTTTTACGATTTCTACAATATCGTCGAGCTGTTCGTTGGTAAGATCGGGGGCTATTTTGAGCAAGATCGGTCTTGAAATATCATTTTTGCGGTTGCGTTGCTGCAAAGTATGGAGCAGTTCCTTAAGCGGTTCCTTTTCTTGCAAGGCCCTTAATCCGGGCGTATTAGGCGAACTTACGTTCACCACAAAATAATCAACCACATCAAACAAGCGATCAAAACATTTGATGTAATCGCTTGTGGCGTCTTCGTTTGGCGTACTTTTGTTTTTGCCAATATTGCCACCCACTATAATCTGGGGTTCTTTCTGTTTGAGCAGGCGCAAGCGTTCGGCCATCACGTCAACTCCCTTGTTGTTAAAGCCCATCCGGTTGATCAGGGCTTCGTCATCCTGCAGCCTGAACATCCGCGGTTTTTCGTTGCCAGGCTGAGGCAATGGCGTAACGGTACCCACTTCTATAAAACCGAAGCCCAGGTTGCTCAGCGCTTCCACATACTCGCCGTTCTTGTCGAAACCAGCCGCCAAACCTACCGGATTCCTGAATTTGAGGCCAAAAACCTCCCGTTCCAATCCTTTTAGATTAATATCAAAGCTGCTGCGCAGAATGGTTTTGCCCAGCGGGAAATAGTCATGGAACCATTTGAGGCGCTTAACCACAAAATAGTGGACATTTTCTGGGTCGAACTTAAAAAATACAGGTTTGACTAGCCGATACATGCAACGAAGATAAGAACGATTTTGTTGTCTTTTATTGAAGAAAAACAAAAATCTGCTCAAATCGTTAAAATGCTCTATTTTTTTACATCGCTTTCTAATGCTTGGAAATGACCTCACATTTGAATAAGTTAGACTTACACAGGAAATAGTTGGTTTTTTCAACAGCGAGCAAAGGCGCACACCTTGCAATCAAACTAAAGACCCCAAACATGAAAAAAGTAAATTTGCTCAGCAAAGCGGAAATGAAAAACGTAATGGGCGGAGATGGCGAAACCGTTGGCCACATTGGTGGCGACCAGGCAGTGATGTTCTGCCGTACCAGATACGTAGCCTTGATTGGCGACCCAGTTAATGTACCTGATTGCGCGCCTAGCAATTGGGCAAGCTATTGCGCAGGCAAGGATGGCTACTCCGAAGAAGATTCGCAGTGCATCTACTTTTAAGTTAAGCTCGGGTAAACTTTAAAAGCCAGCTTCATGAGATGTGAAGCTGGCTTTTTTATTTAGTAGGCGGCGGTAAACCTTTGTTTGGCGTGCTTGTTGCTTGCCACCTCATCGGCAATAACCACCGCCAAATCCTGCACGGAAAGTATGCTTCTGCCCTCGGCATTAAACACCGGATTTTCTAAACCCAAACGGTAATTTCCGGTGCGGCCGGTATCAATACCCGGATGCATTTCGATAGCCGGGCTAAAAAAGGTCCAATTGATTTCCTGCTCATTTTTAAGGATGTTCAGGT
This sequence comes from Pedobacter sp., assembly GCA_039593445.1. Lineage (GTDB taxonomy): Bacteria > Bacteroidota > Bacteroidia > Sphingobacteriales > Sphingobacteriaceae > Pedobacter. Next base: position 1,385 of record JBCNPG010000184.1, on the reverse strand, counting down.
AATCCCTGGCCGCTGTTGCGCCCGCTTTGTATTCGGCCGGAAAATCTGGACCATCTACCAATTGGTGTCCGTCAATAAACAAACTTCCTGCACCTCCAATTACGATTAAGCGGGGTACGCCGGCTGCCTTCACGGCTGCTTGTATGGCTTCAGATCCTTTGATAAAATCGGCATACAGGTTTGGATTGGTCCAGCCCGCATTAAAGGCACTAACTACCACATCGGCACCTTTCAAGGCCGCGGCCAAAGATTCGATATCGCTTACATCAGCTGTTTTTGCGGTAACATGATCGTTTTGAGCTACCGAATCTACATTGCGCGCAATGGCAATGACCTCATGGCCACGATTGGCCAGTTCTGCTGTTAAGTTTTGGCCAACAAAACCTGTGGCCCCTATTACTGCTACTTTCATTGTTTTTGATTTTTTATATTGTAAATAATTTTATTACAGTTTTAATTAAAAAAATATCAGCCAAACTTGGCACTGAAATCGGCCAGGCTTTGCTTGTTCAATTGATCGATCAATACACGTTCGGTATCGTTGTATAGGTTGTTTAAATGCGTATTGATGTTTTTGCCTACCGGGCATTGCGGGTTGGGCGTATTTTTCTGGTGCCCCAACAGCGATAGTTGCCTTACGCTTTCATAAATGGCGCCCAAACTGATGTCGCTTGCTTTTTTGGCTAAGCTTGTTCCACCATTTTTACCCTCTTTGCTTTGCACAAAACCGTGCTGGCGCAAGCTGATCAGTTCTTTGCGTACCATAGCCGGATTGATGTTGATGCTTCCGGCCAACCATTCAGACGATACCAATTCGCCTTGAGCCTTGTCTAACAAGACCAGAATATGCAAAGCGATGGCAAATCTTCCGTTGTTCATTCTGTAATTATTTTTATTACAGTACAAAGGTAGGAACATTTTTTTAAATTCCAAATTTTTATGCGGGCCTCCAGGCAATTGACGTATAGCATATTACAACGGGCACATCACGATAAGTTGCCGAGCTAACAATTTAACACTCAAAGCAATCGGGAATTAGCCAATTTAATTTGTATTTTTGCGCCGAAATGATTTCTATAAACGATTTAACTTTTTTGATTGGCTCTAGGGCCTTATATGACGAAGCCGACTGGCACATTAAGCCGGGCGACCGTGTGGGATTGATTGGCGCAAACGGAACCGGTAAATCTACCCTGCTTAAGCTTATTGTAGGCGAATACACACCTTCTTCGGGCAGCATCTCGATGGCGAAAGACATCAAGATCGGCTACCTGAACCAGGATTTATTGTCGTACGATTCGCATCACAGTATTTTGCACGTGGCTATGGAGGCTTTCGAGCGCCAGAACCAGCTGCACGACGAAATTGAAGAACTCCTAAAAAAA
>JBCNPG010000183.1:0-6300 GCA_039593445.1 Pedobacter sp. | reverse complement strand
AATCTTTCTGTTTCTAATACAGGAAATCCGGAAAAGTCTAAGCTCAGCATCTGTTTGGGGTTTGGGGGTTGGAAAGCTAGGATAGCAAATATATTAAATTTCTACAGCATAGCTTTTGCTGGCAACTGTTTGTAGTTTTTTCAACTTGGTTACCCGTACGCGAGGTAATTTTGCCACTGACGGGCTTGCCGTTTTTCCATTTCATATCGACCACAAAACCACCTCAGGCCGCCATGCCATATACCTCACCTTCAGGCCACTCGGCAGGCAAACGCCCCAATTCATTCCATGGCCTTTCGGGTAGGCGAACTAATCCTTCAAAACCAAAGACCAGCTATTTACCAAACAGGGTTTTGTAGATCGAGTATTTGTAGTTGTCTTCAATAGCACTGGCCCTAAAATACGGCGCTTCGAAAAGCTCTGTCAGTTTTTTGCGCAACTCCTCCAAAAATTGCGGTTTTAATTCTTCCAAGTAATCGCCAGCCAAGCTTTGTCGGCCCGATTTAAACCAGGTGCCATCCTGGTTCATGGTTTTGACCACATATAAATTGGGCTCTACAGCGGTTTTGCCCGCATATTGCTCGTACACATAAGTGTAAAGCAGGGTTTGCACCAGCGCCTTATTGATGTATTTGCCGTCAGAATTGAACAACTCTGGAATATCCTTGAACGTAAGCTTGTCGCTGCCTGTTTTATAGTCGATGATTTTGATTATCCCATCCTTCTCATCAACACGGTCTATATAGCCAAATATTTTTACGCTGGCTTCTTTGCCGTTTAAAGGAAAGGAAACCGTTGCCTCTACTTTCTGCTCCAGCGTAAGGATTTGGAAAGGTGCCTGACTTTCGTCCTGATTTAAAATAATCTCAACATAGGCTTCAACGATGGCCAAGATTACTTTTTGCATGCCCGAATATTCCAAAACCTTATGGGGACTATCGAACATGACCGCGGCAAAAGCCTGCCGTACCAATTCGGGCACCTTTTTGCGCTTGACCTGAATGAGCTCTCTGGTGATGATTTCCTTCTTTAGGTCTTGATAGAAATATTCCATCACCTTGTGCAAAATAGAGCCGATCTCGTTGGCTTCTACTACGGCACTTACCTCTTTGGGTTCTTTAATACCGGCTACGTAGTTAAAGAAAAAGTCTATCGGATTGGAGATATATTGCGTGAGTGCCGAAGGCGAAAGGATGCGTTCTTTGTTAAGGTATTTTTGAAGTACAGCCTGGATAGCTGAGTTGCTTTTGTCAATCTGTACCTCCTTGGCCTGCTCGGTCTTGACATTTAGGCTCAAAGCATAATGGTTAAAGGTAAAATTGCTTTCGTATTCCAGCTGCTTCAATATACGGCTTACTTCGCCTGAATTAGATTCGTCTGTCAGACTGTTATAGACAAAACTGATATGTTTGGCCCTTTGCAATAGCCGATACACCATATACGAGGAAATGGCATCCTGGTTCTCGAGTACCGGCAGGCCATAAACACGGCGGATACTGTCGGGAATAAAGCTGTTTCCAATGGTTGATTTAGGAATAATCCCTTCATTAAAGCCCAAGAAAACAATTTTATCGAAGTTCAGGTTACGGGTTTCGAGCAAGCCCATTAGCTGTATCCCATTTAACGGATCGCCAGCCAAAGGCACCGCAACACCCTGTAGGGCTTTTTGCACCAAAGTACAAACAAAGGCAATTTCTTCTCGGCCAATATGTTTGCCAATGGTATCGTGTAGGCGGTTTAGCTCCTGTATGGTTTTGATAAACAATTCGGCATCAATTTTTTTGAGCTGCCGCTGGGTAGATAGTCTATTGAGCAGAAAATCCATCACCTTTAGCAACTGGGTAATCACGTGCTCGGGGCCCTCAACTTTTTGGTAAAAGATTTCAAAAAGCCCTTTTTGGTTCAGGAGCCTCTCATAGCCGATGTGTGCGATTTTCTCGTTCAGCAAAGCGGTTTGTACCTTGTCTTTCATCTTTTGGCTGAGGCCAGTTAAGGGATGGGTTAAAAAGGCTGCCAATTGCTGATAGCTGATCTGCTGTTCCTGCTGGATCTCCAATTGCGAGCTGAGCCATAAATCGGCCAAGCCATACACGCTGGAAGTGCCCAGCGGAAAGCCCATCGTTACGTTGAGGTCTACGGGATGCGTCCCTACCTGATGAGGAATCGTCTGCAGCGCCGGAATCAGCAGATTTTCATCGGCCAGAATGACTGCTGTTGTTCCAATTTGTCCATCCTGTATATAATCATCGGCCAAAATATGATTCAAGATCTTGGCTTGGGCGGTTTTACCCTGTATCTGATACGAATCTACATGATGAGGTTCGCCCTGCATGAGGCTAGGCCTATCTTCAAATGCGTTTTTAAGTTGCAGCTGATTGATATTTTTGCGCAAAAACAGTCCTGCCTCCTGCAACGGATCGTCGAAATAGTAGCTGTCGACATCAAAATAGAAAAGCGCTTTGCCTGCCTCCTGCAATTTGGTAAACAGCCGGGCTTCGGCACTGGTTAGTGCGTTAAAGCCTACAAAAATAAGCTTGCCCTGGTCAAAATTTTGCAAGAACGGCACCGTAGCGATATCGCTATTGGCCAGGGTTCTGTAGGCGTAGCCATTGGTGATCAAATGCTGCACCTTTAAGCGGGCATGAAACTGATGGTAAAGCTTGGGCATGCGCCGCCACATTTGGATAAAAAGCTCCTGCTGCTTTTTATGCTTCCCTTCAGAATAGGAAGTCCAGAACTGCGACAAAAACTCGTGCTGTTCGGCGCTCAAGTAATCAAATTCCTGGTTAATTTCGGCAATGTCTTCCAAGTCGCGGTAAAGCCTGTCGGCATCAACCAAATCATTGTCGATCTGGCTAAAATCGCTCAATATGATTTTGGCCAAAGGAAAAAACCTGTTGCTGCTTAACGGCTCCAGGCCTTCTTGATGCAAAAGCTCGTTGTACACCTGCAGCAGCGTGTAGAACTGCAGGTAAAAATCGGCCGTCTTTTCCTGTACCGCTGCCGAGAAAAATTCTTGGATGGTAAAAATTGCGGGACTAAAAAACGGCTTTTTGATGATATTGGCTAAATATTTCTGCAGATAGGCTGCCGGCCTTTTGTTATTGAACACAATGGCACAGTGCTGCAATTGCGCACCAAATTTTTCTACGAGATCTTCGGCAACTTCCTGCAAAAACGGCTTCATTCTTTATTAGATATGTGTATTGAGCTATGCGACATTAGCAAGCCAGACCTATTCCAGCTACCAATGTTGCTTCTTTAAACTAATTTCAATTTTTTGCTTACGGCATAAAACAAATAAGTTTTAACCTGTTCGTAACCCATGGCCATCAACAGGCTTTTATAATTTGTTACCTGCGCTATGTGCGTATCGCTTTCTTCGAGGGTGAATTTATAATCGAGGATAATGACTTCGTTGGGTTTAAACAAAATCCGGTCGGGCCGATGCATTTTGCCGTTCGCATCGATAATATTCTGCTCGGTAATACTTTCGGTAGCTGTACCCAAAATCTGTTGCAGCTCGGGGTGGTTAAGCACTTCCATAACGCCAGCCTGCAACTCGGCTAATTCACCTTCCTGTATTTCGCCTTCGAGCAATAGTTTGTCCAAATAGCGTTCTACCGCAGCAGGCGTTCCGGCATTGGCCAGCACATCATGCATCAAAGAGCCCTTCCTCCCCGATTTGTCGATATTGAGCAAATGCTTCAGGTGCTTTTCTTGTGGCAACACGTACAGTTCAGACAAGCGGCTGGTGGTTGGGTAAACGCTTAAATCGATGAAATCGGTTTTTTCAGCAGTTTCCTTAACCGCTACGTCCTCTACAATTTCGTAACGGCTGTTTTCGTCAAACTCCTGTTCGAAGGTATAGTTGAGCACATCGCCCATGGTCGATATTTTTGAACTGTCTTTTTTGGCCATCGTGGCGATATAGAGATAGTCTTTGGTACGGGTTGTGGCTACATAAAGCATATTCAATGCATCCAGCTGGCTAAAAAGCAATTCTTCGTAATAGGCTTTGGCTATGGTCGAATCGGCTAGGGCGTCATTAAATTTAAGCGGAATGCCTTTCAACTCCTTATACAGCGTTTCTTCGGCCGAAACCCAAAAAATGGAATTGGCCTGCGCCTTGATATCCCAATTGCAAAAAGGAATAAAAACCGCCCTGAATGCCAGCCCTTTCGATTTGTGGATGGTAATCACCTGAATGGCATCTACACCTTCAGGCGATGGCAACGACTTGGCTATGCCTTCTTCTTCCCACCAATTGAGGAATGCTACAGCCCCCTTTTCGCCAAGCCTGGTGGCATTCCCAGCCAGGTCTCTAAAGGCCAATAGGTAAGGAATGTAGTCTGACAGGTTTTTGAGTTCGTAGCAATCGATCAGGTTTTCGATCAGCTCGGCCAAAGGCAGCTGCAACCAACCAGCCCAATTTTCGCATAGAGAAAGTGGCAAAACATGTCCTAAAGCACTCAACGAAGTACCGGTAAGGTTGATGTAGGCATTGGCATCAACCGGCTTTTGATGCAGGCTGTGGTACAGGGCAATGCAGTTGGCTTTGTACAAGGCGGTTTGGGCATCGATACCCGTCAGCACTTTTAAGGTATTGACGATGAGCTGCACGCAGGAGTTGTTCGAAATCAACAAGGCATCGCCCGATATTACGGGCAGCTGCCGCGCCATCAGCTTGCGTACCACCAACAGGGCTTCGCTATTAGAGCGCACCAAAATGGCGATATCTGTAGAGGCATAATGCCGCTCGTTTTTGAGGAACAGGATTTCTTCAATTACATCATCCAAAGCCACATCCCTAAACACGGTTTCAGAAAAACGCTGTTCTGGCGAGGCTTCATCCTTCCCAAATTTACGGATCTTAATAGTCCCACCAGGCAAGGTTCTTGAGGCAAAATTTTGGCTAGCGCCTGCATAAATGCCGGTTATAATTTCGTGGTATTGGTTTGCCTGCCACCATTGATTGAGCGGTTCGGGTTTGGCGGCTATATTTTCGTTAAGCAGATTTTGCAGCGTAAGCGGAATGGATTTGTACAGAAAATTGTTAAATGTAATGATATTGGCTGCGCTCCGGTAGTTTTCTTCCAGGCTTTCTTCCAACACATTGGCTATGCCCACGTCTATTTTGGCCTGCTTGTGCAAGATGTTCCAATCGCCGTTGCGCCAGCGGTAAATCGATTGTTTGGTATCGCCCACGATCAAATGGTCTATCAATTCCTGGCTCGGCGTAGCCATGGCATTGGTTAATAGCGACTTAAAACTGTTCCACTGACTGGTAGAAGTATCCTGAAACTCGTCGAACAGGAAATTGCGATAACGCGTACCCACCTTTTCCCAAATAAACGACGGATTATCGCCCGCATCGTCGGTAATGCCGCTAATCAGCTTCTGCGCATCGCTGATCAATAAATTGTCGTTCTCGCTGCGGTAGGTTTTGAGCAAACCTGCTATCTCCTGCATCAGCCTCAGGTAGTACAAATTTTTATTAAAAGCGATGGCCAAACTATAGTTGGGCAGATGGGTCGAATACTTGGTCTGCAGTTCCTGTAAAAGCGGGTTCACCGAGGCATAGACTTCGGGCATCTCGGCATTTTTCTGGAACCACTCGTCGGGATTGTCGATGTACTTGAATAGCGCATCGATCTTGGAGAAATCGCCCCTCGCCACTAAAACCGCTTTGGCCAATCCGTTTCTAGATTTGCCCTTAAGCTGTTCGGTACCTACCCCATATTGTTCAAACACCTGGTAGATCTTCGTGGCAATGGCCATGAGCTGCTCTTCGAAGTTTTTGATTTCGCTGCGGGTAACCTCGATGTACTGTTTAAAAAGCTCATCGATATTTTCAAGTCCGAGGGTTTCTACAGCCTGTTCAAACACCTGAAAGCTTTCCTTAAAAATTTCGCCGATGAGGTTATAAAGTTCGGCCTTATAGTTCCAGCTTTTGTTGTCGTTGATACGCTCAATGGCCAGGTCGATGATCCATTGCAGCAGCTGCTTGTTATGGTCCAAGGCTTCGTCTAATTTGGCCACCAAATCATCTTTCACCTTGTCGTAGTTCATTTCGAGGTTGTAATCGGCATTGAGGCCGAGCTCAAAGGCAAAGCCACGGATTACCTTCTGCACAAAGCCATCGATGGTACTCACCGAAAATCGGCTGTAATCGTGCAAGATTTTGCGATACACCTGGGCGGCCTTCTGCTTCAGGATCTCGGCATTGAAACTGGGGTGTGCCTTTAAAATCAGTTGCCGATAGCTTTCTACATCGGCGCTACCTACGGCAAGGCCATG
>JBCNPG010000182.1:0-6305 GCA_039593445.1 Pedobacter sp. | reverse complement strand
ATTAAAGGCTACTCCTGGTATTTCAGCAATCAACTGTGCCTTTAAATAGTCTTTTAGTCCTTGGATATGGGTTTGGTGGGCTTCCATTTCGGCATAGGCAATTTCCAGTGCCTTGGCCAAGCCTACGATACCATATACATTTTCGGTACCGCCACGCATGTTGCGTTCTTGTGCGCCACCATAAATCATTGGCGGAATTTTGATATTGCTGTTCACATACAAAAAGCCCACGCCTTTTGGCCCGTGCAGTTTATGTGCGGCGCAAACGATAAAATGCGCTTTCAGCTTGCGTACATCGTGCGGATAATGCCCCATGGTTTGTACAGTATCAGCATGGTAAATGGCATCGTATTTTTCGCAGATATCGCCCACTTTCTCCATATCGGTTAAGGTACCCAACTCGTTGTTGGCGTGCATCAGCGATACAAAAGTACGGCCGTTGGTTTGCAACAATTCTTCCAAATGGTTATAGTCGATGTTGCCTTTGCTATCGATATTTACGAAACTCAATTTATCGATCACCCCATCTTTGAGCAACATATTCAAGGTGTGCTCAACAGCATGGTGCTCAATTTTAGACGTAATGGCGTGCTTAATTCCATAAGCGGCAATACCACAACGAATAGCTGTATTATCAGCCTCGGTACCTCCCGAAGTAAAGAAAATCTCAGAAGGCGAAGCGTTCAAAAGTCCGGCTACCGTTTTCCTTGCTTTTTCGACCAAGGTTCTCACCTCGCGTCCCAATGCGTGTATAGCCGATGGATTTCCGTAGAAATTCTGCATCACATTGGTCATTTCGGCAATTACTGCTTCGTCTAAAGGCGTAGTGGCCGCATTATCTAAATAAACCCTTTTCATTTGGCTTGCTATTAATTGAGTTGTAATATTTCTTTAATGTCAGTAATGATCTTGTTGGCCAGGTTTTCGGCTACAGTTTCATTTTCGGCTTCGCTGTAAATACGGATGATCGGTTCGGTATTCGAACGGCGCAAATGTACCCATTCTTTTTCAAACTCTATCTTTAACCCATCGATGGTGCTGTGCGGCTGGCTCTTGTACTTTTCTTGTACCTTTAGCAACAAGCCATCGATATCCATTTCTGGCGTAAGCGTAATCTTGTTCTTCGAAATATGGTAAGCCGGATACGAGCTTCTCAGTACCGAAATGGTCGTTCCAACTTTGGCCAGGTGCGACAAAAACAGGGCGATGCCTACCAAGGCATCCCTGCCATAATGCGATTCTGGATAAATTACGCCTCCATTGCCTTCGCCACCAATAATGGCGTTGGTTGCTTTCATTTGGTTCACCACGTTAACCTCGCCAACTGCAGCGGCATTGTACTGACCACCGGCCTTTTCTGTCACATCGCGCAAGGCACGGGTTGACGAAAGGTTGGAAACGGTATTGCCTGGAGTATTTTTAAGCACGTAATCGGCAACGGCTACCAAGGTATATTCTTCGCCAAACATGCTGCCATCTTCGTTTACGAAACATAAACGGTCAACATCGGGGTCTACCACGATGCCCAAATCGGCGCGTTTGGCCTGCACTACTTTTGAAATTTCGGTTAAATGTTCTGGCAAAGGCTCCGGATTGTGCGGAAATTCACCATTTGGCTCGCAATAAAGTTCATAAACGGTTTCAACGCCCAGCGCTTTCAATAAAGCCGGCACAAAAATACCGCCAGTAGAATTTACACAGTCGATCGCAATTTTAAAATTGGCCTTTTTAATGGCGGCTACATCAACTAGAGGCAGGGCCAAGATGGCATCAATATGTTTCTGCAGGTAAGTATCATTTGGCGTTACCTTGCCCAGTTCGTTTACATCGGCAAAAGCGAAATCGGCTCTTTCTGCCATTTCCAACACCTCTTTGCCATCGGCATCGCTGATAAACTCGCCTTTTTCGTTCAGCAGTTTCAGCGCGTTCCATTGCTTAGGGTTATGGCTGGCCGTTAAAATAATGCCACCTCCTGCTTTTTCGAGCGGTACGGCAATTTCAACGGTAGGTGTAGTAGACAAGCCCAGGTCAACCACCTCAATACCAAGACCTTGCAAGGTGCCGATTACCAGGTTATTGACCATGGCACCCGAAATGCGGGCATCGCGGCCTAATACGATTTTTTTGTTTTGTGTCTTGTTGATCACCCACGAGCCATAGGCCGCGGTAAATTTAACAATATCGATTGGGGTCAAACCATCGCCGGCTTTTCCGCCAATGGTGCCTCTAATTCCAGAAATAGATTTTATTAATGTCAAGGTTGTAGATTTTTCCAAAAATAGTAATTTTTTGCCTAACAAATGCCAATTAAACACATGCCAAGGTAATTTTTAAAAGCAACTGATTTGCATTTTGATAAATAAAATCAGATTTGCTGTTCTACAAATATTATATTTGCCTTATCAAAAAACGTCAACAAATAGCGTAATGCAGCGTAAATGGTTCCAACATTGGTTTAATTCTCCTTATTATCACATCCTTTACAGTCAACGTAACGATGAGGAGGCCGAATTTTTAATAGATAATCTCTCCGCCCATTTGAGGCCAGAAGCCAATAGCCGTATCCTGGATATTGCCTGCGGACGTGGCCGCCATGCCATTTACCTGAACAAGAAGGGTTATGATGTAACTGGGATTGACCTTTCTGAGCAGAGCATTAAATATGCCCAGCAGTTTGAGCAGAAAAACCTGCATTTTTATGTGCACGACATGCGCAAGCTATCTTACATCAACTATTTCGACATTGCCCTGAACCTGTTCACGAGTTTCGGCTACTTTGATACCGAAAAAGACCACGTAAATGCTTTAAAGGCCTTCAGAAAGGGCCTAAAGGCCGATGGAACGCTGGTTATCGATTATTTCAACACGCAAAAAATCATTAAGAACCTGACCCATCAGGAAACCAAAACGGTTGATGGCATCGAATTCCACCTCAAAAAATTCGTATCGGAAGGCAAGATCATCAAGCACATCAATTTTGAGTACCGTTTGAAAACCTATGCCTTTGAAGAGCGCGTGCAGGCTTTCTTTCTGGCCGATTTTGAACGCATGTTCCAAAAAAGCGGCCTGGTCATTACCGAAACCTTCGGCAGCTATGCCTTGGCGCCTTTTGACGAGATCAAGTCTGACCGGTTAATCCTCATTTGCAAAAAAGCATGATCGAAACATTCCAACAGTTTGATGCCGAGCTTTTCCTTAAAGTTCACCGTGGCTTGAGCAATGATTTTTTCGACTGGCTGATGCCATTGGTCAGGAATCGTTTCTTCTGGTCGCCATTATATCTGTTTATTGTGGTTTTCTGCATCAGGCAATATAAAAAAACCGGTTATTACATGATCGGTATGCTTTTGGCCACGTTTGCCATGGGCGACCTGATTGCCTCAAGACTGATCAAACCTGCCGTTGCCCGGCTAAGACCTTGTAACGAACCTACGCTAGTGCACGACATCATCCACAGGGTTCCTTGTGGTACCGGCTATAGTTTTCCTTCATCGCACGCAACCAACCACTTTGCCATTGCCGTTTTCCTGATTTGCCTATTCTATAAAAAATGGAAGCCGATTTTGCCCCTGGGCTTAGCCTGGGCCCTGCTGATTAGCTTTGCACAGGTATATGTTGGCGTGCACTACCCTATCGACACCTTTGTAGGTGCACTATTGGGTACTTCTATTGGCTTTTTTACTTTTTTTATTTACCAAAAAATTAAACCTGCGCAGTAATGGAGATCTGGAAGTTCCTTGTTTTGTTTTTTTGTGCCTTTTTTGGGGGCACGGCTATTTTTATGGTCAAAAACGACAAGTCGCAACTGCTTAAGCTCATCCTTTCTTTTAGTGGCGCCTACTTGTTTGCCATTACCGTACTCCACCTGATACCCGATGCCTACAGTGGCAGCGATAAGAGTGAAATCGGCATATTTATCCTGATCGGCTTTTTGTTGCAGATATTTCTGGAGCAATTTTCGGAGGGCGTTGAACACGGCCATATCCACAAGCACCACGACGGGCACGTCTTTCCGTGGGGCATCATGATCAGCCTTTGCCTACATGCTTTTTTAGAAGGCATGCCTTTGGCCAAAGACCCCAACAACGAGCTTATTTTCGGCATTGCCCTGCACCATATTCCGGCTGCCTTTGCCCTGGCCAGCATCTTGATGCAAAACCATTTCAAGGCCAAGGGCATCATTTTTTATATCATTCTTTTTGCCTTGATGGCTCCTGCGGGCTATTATTTCAGCATCAGCCTGAGCAACGGAAGCATTAGTGGCATGGAACCTTACTATAACAAGGTCATGGGCATTGTCATTGGCATATTCCTGCATATTTCTACCACCATTCTTTTCGAATCGAGTGCCGACCACAAAATCAACAAGCGCAAAATGCTTGCGGTATTATTGGGCATTGGCATCGCCTTAATTGGTTTTTACAGCGCTGGCCACGGACACTAGCCCCTCATCTTATCAAGCAAGACATTAAGCTGTTCGGCTTCTTCCTCGGTCAGGTTGTTTACGATGAAGGTAGAGAAATCAACCTCTTTATCCATTTTCTTCAACAAGGCTAGGCCTTTGCCCGTAATGATGATATCTACGGCACGTTTATCGTGCACATTAGTGGTTTTTTCTACAAATTCCTTTTGAATGAGTCTATCTACTATCCTGGAAGTATCGCTCATCTTATCTAGGATCCTGGATTTGATCAGGTTGATGGTAGATGGGCTTGGATGTTGCCCTCTTAATATCCTGAGTACATTATACTGTTGCTGCGTAATATCGTACACATTCAGCATGTCTTTTACTTTCTGGCTGCTCCAAAAATAGGTATAGGTCAAGTTAACCAGTGCCTGCTGGAAAACATTTTCAAATTTCGAAGCCTTAATTTCTTTTTGTAGTTGCATGGTTTGGATCGCGTTTTTCAAATTGGGTAGTTGAAGCTTTTTTTCGACCATTATCTTTCCCAAAATTCCACGGGCAGTGTTTGCACTTGTTCTTACAGCAATACCCCCTTTTTAGGTGATATTCTGCCGTAAAAACCATTAATCCGTCTTCGTTGAAATAATAGTCGGTTCCTTCTTTCATTGATTAAGCAATTTAACGACCAATTTTGAGGCGAAGTGGCTTTGCAGCATTGTTCCATTGCCATGTGTGGTCCATACTTCTATAGGTTTTACGGCAGCAATCGTCTCTAAAATTGCATCCCAATCTACGTGATCTGAAATGTAAAGCTGAATTTCGTTATTTTTTTGAAGATTTTTCCATCCGGTTGCAAAAACCCTCACCACGTTGATGGCTCTAAAATAGCTATTGTATACCATTGGAGGCACTATATACACCATATTGGCCTGATTTTGCTTCATTACTTTTCTGTCGTATAGTTCATACTTTCCAAGCTTTACGCCCATTTCTTCATACAGCTTGGTAAAAGGCATGATGCTATGGTGCAACAAAATGCGCTTTTGCTGACAATGTTCGTTAAGCAAGGCGATGAGGCGCTGACTCTTGCCCAAGGCATAGGCGCCCAACATGATATTGGCTTCTACTGCATTCAGTTTTTTGATTTCTTCAGGCGCATAGGGATGCTTGGTTTCGGCATTGGCAAACGTAGTTTCGGTAAGCAGTACGTCAGCCTGCACCAATTCGATCGGTTCGCAAGTCGGGTCGGCTTCCAGCTTGTAATCGCCGGTATAAAGGTACTTCACCCCTTTGTACTCCATCAACACCAGTGCCGAGCCCAACATGTGTCCAGCTGGATAAAAACTAATGGCTACGCCGTTGAGGTTGAAAACTTCGTGATAAGCTTTTAAATGAAAATGTCCTGCGGCAAATTTACGGTAACGGTGTTGCATAAAGGCCGCGGTAGGTGCCGTACAGTATACATTCTGGTTGCCACTTACCGCATGGTCGCCATGGGCATGCGAAATAACCGCTTCAGCCATGGGCTCTTTGGGATCGAGATAAAAGTTGCCATAGCTACAGAAGAGGCCCATTTTGGTTTGGACGATAAAATCGTCGAGGATGGAAACGGAATTTGACATGTATAAAGGTGGTTAAAGCTTCAAGAATTGTTCGTGAAGCGCCAACACTTGCAAGATGATGGATTGATGTTCGGTATTTTCGATATAGTAGTCAGCCATTTTGCTTTTTTGTTCATCGCTCCATTGCTTGTCCATACGGGCTAGCACCTGTTCGCGACTGGCGCCATCGCGTTGCATGACCCTAGCCAACTTGAGTTCGAGCGGAGCCGTTACCAGGATGTTCTTGTCGCACATTTGATAGGAACCGCTTTCAAACAACAAAGCCGCTTCCTTTAAGG
>JBCNPG010000181.1:0-6318 GCA_039593445.1 Pedobacter sp. | reverse complement strand
ATGCCTTCAAAAAGCAAAACCAGGGTAAATACAAAATTGAGATACACCAGGTAAAGGAGCTCGTGCACATTATGATTGCCATCACGGCTTCGGGCAAGGAAAACGATGACATGATCCAGCAGCAAGGCCAATATTATAAAGATGTGCTCAGCCATTTTGGTCCTTTCGGCAATGAGAAAATCATAAAGACATTTGATTCACTGATGAACGTTTCACCGTACAATTATATTTTTCTGACTGGAAATGCCATATCCTATGATTTTAATGGAAACAGGTTGCAAAAGGGAAAAGTATACGATTTTCCTGCCACCGAGGTTGCCAATATGAAGATTACTGAAAACCCGATTACCCGGTATAGGAAAGAAATCGAGGCTTTTGCGCAACGATCAAAATTCAGGGAGTTTTACAGAAAGCATCAGTCCTATTATGATGCGATTATTGCCGACTATAGCAAAAATGCCAACCTTGGCAAACAGTGGAAATGGCTGGAGAAAAACTTTGACACCAAAATAAATAGCTATTTGATCCTATGTTCGCCGCTGGTAAACGGCCTTAACTATACAACTGAATTTAATGACAACAATTTTAGACTGATCCAGATGGTGCTGCCTACGTTGGATAAGTTTCCAAATTTAGACGAGTTGCAAAACGAGATTTTAAATACCAGGGTGATGTTTACTGAAATTGACCACAATTATGTCAATCCCCCTTCCAATGCAAATGCCGTTGCAATCAACAAGCTTTTTGCCGACCGCAGTATCTGGGTAAATGAAAAAGCAGATGGCATTTTCGCTTATCCAAATCCCCTTAAAGTGTTCAATGAGTACATGACTTTTGGGGTTTTCCTCTTGTATTGTAAAGAAAACTACAATGCAGCTACTTACGAGCGCACTTATCAGGAAACGATACAGCTGATGGTAGAAAGGGGCTTTCCTAAAATGAAGGAATTTACAGATAAACTGCTGGCTACTGGTAGCGCAATGCAGGACAAAAAAATAGACAACTGGTATCCGGACTTGTTGAAACGATTTGAATAGACAGTTGTGGCTTAAGCAAGTTCTTGTTTGCAAGAAGAAGTTCGCTTCCCGTATCGTTGATATTTTTTACTGTTGGACGAGAGATTATCTCGCTTCGCTCGGTGTCCAAAAAATATTTTTATTTTTTTTCAAAAAATTTCGAGCGCTATTTTCCGTAAAAATCGCCGATTGTTAAACTGAAGTTAAAATAATCTTAAAATTTTCTGCTTCATTTCTAGGTATTTAGCCATAACAGGCAAAAAAGATTGTATCAGGGTTTGTAGAATTAATTAGAGTTTGTACTTTTGCGCCGGAGAGTTGGCAGAGTGGTCGATTGCGGCAGTCTTGAAAACTGTTGACTGTAACAGGTCCGGGGGTTCGAATCCCTCACTCTCCGCCACCTTTTGAAGCCCGATTTATCGGGCTTTTTTGTTTTTCGACGGTTTCGAAGCTTTGTTTCAGAACAAGCAGGCACAACAAAATATTGCGCTGTTTTTTAGGCTTTTTTAAAGACACGGAACAAAAATCCGTAAACAAACGAACCGATCGAAAAGATAGCAACGAGCTGCCTGTCCAGAAAGATTTCTTCATAGCCGATCGATTGTACATCGTGGTCGGTAGAGAAAGTCAACAAACAAAATACAACAAGCACAATGGTCAACAAGGTAAGCAGGGTATAGGCAACAAGATTGTTCAGCCATCGTCGTTTGGCGCAAAGCGCGTGTAGAATGAAACCCCATAACAAAAAGGCAACCCAAACCATAGGGCTGATCATCAAAAAGAATAAACCGCCATACCCACTCGAAGCACCTGGCCCAGCAATAAGTGCTAACGTTAATAGAGCGGTAAAGATAAGCGCTAGGAAAATATGTTGTTTAAGTTTCATTGGCTTTTTTGCTTCAGGTTTGCCTTCGGTCGATACCTTGATGCCCAAAGGGCAAAGCCAATCAGGATTTTTCCAGCTTATCTTCAACCGGCATGTTTTTCTTGAACAGGTTGAAATTGGGCCTGATGATCTTTACGCTTCGCTTAGAAAGATCTACACTGGCATTCAGTTCAAAGCCAATCAGCAGGATTAGTGAATTGAGGTAAAGCCAGATCATCACGACGATTAATGTGCCAATAGAGCCATATATCTTGTTGTAGGCGCTAAAATTATTGATGTAGAAGGAAAATCCCCAAATGGTGAGAAAAGCCAGGATGGTGGCCAGCCAAGAGCCCGCACTGAAAAATTTCCATTTCTTGGCATGTGCCGGACCATAGCGGTACAAAATGGAAACCGTGAGGAAGTACAAAGTGCCCAACAAAGTCCACTGTGTAAGCTGTATGGCATACGAAGTCAGGTTGCCCTTGTAATGAAGTTCGTTTTTTAAATAGGTTAGCAAGATTTCTCCAATCGCCATTGCTACAATACACACGATTACAGAAAAGGCAATAATCAAGGTCAAGAGCACTGCCACTAACCTGCGTTTGAGCCAGCTGCGGGTTTCGACGATGAGCGACGACTTGTTGAAAGCCTTCATCAGGTTATGTACGCCATTGGTGGCAAAAAAGAGCGATAGCACAAAACCAATAGACAATAAACGCCCGTTTTGGATATTTACAATCTCGTTCAGCGTGTTTTCGAAAGCCAAAAAGGCATTTTCGGGCAAAACCAGTGCAATGAGCGCCATGAGCTGTCCCTGAAAACCAATCCGCTTCGGAATGTAGGGGATAAGCGTAAACAAGAAGATAATGGCCGGAAAAATGGCCAGCAAAAAATTATAGGCCAGCGAAGAAGCCTTGTTAACCAAAGTGTCCTTGCCAATTTCCCTAAAAAAGAAAGTAGCTACCGTATAAATAGGCAAGGGGCTAAAACCAGGCAATACACAGACTTTGGTCCATTCTATGAATAGGGAATAGAGCTTCAGTTTTAACAATTGCCTGTGTATCCAGTTCATGGCTAACTAAAATATGGCCTCACGTTTTTCATGAAGTTTTCGGGTGGTGGGCAAGGCCTACGCGTTTGCTTGTTCACAAAAACCAATAAGGTACTGCCAGTATTGATCAGTTCGTTGGCTTCGTTATAAATCTCGTATTCTACATTGAGCCTCACCGTTGGTAATGTTTTTACGATAGATTTGATCGTTAGTACCTGGTTGTACAATGCCGGTTTGATAAACTTAGCATGCATTTCTAAAATGGGCAGCATCACACCATCGGCTTCCATCGATTCGTAACTCATGCCCGAACAGGCCTCAAAACACTCGGTGCGGGCCAGTTCGTAGTATTGGGCGTAATTACCATGGTGTACCACGCCCATTTGATCGGTTTCTGCGTAGCGAACCCTTACTTTGCTCTCGTATACAAACATTACTTAAAGATATTGCGTTTATTTAGGGCTTCTCTGTATTTCTTGGCATTGATTTCATGTTGTGCCTGTGTTTCGGCAAAGTTATGGTAGCCTGAAAAATCCTCTTTGGCACACATGTAAATGTAGTTGTTCTTCTCCGGGTTCAACACCGCATCAATTGCTTTGATGCTCGGCATGGTAATCGGCCCTGGAGGCAATCCGGCATATTTATAGGTGTTGTATTTCGAGTTTACAGCCAGTAAGGCGTTGGTTACCCTTTTCACCGTAAAATCGTCGTTGGCAAAAATTACCGTCGGATCTGCCTGCAATAAAATGCCACGGTTTAAACGGTTCAGGTACAAACCGGCAATGGTAGGCATTTCTTTGTCGTAAAGTGCTTCAGAATCGACAATAGAAGCCAAAATGGTCGCTTCGATAGGGTTGAGGTTAAGCGCAGCGGCCTTACGCTTACGCTCGTCCGTCCAGAACTTGGTGTACTCCTTTTGCATTTTTTCAAAGAAATCCATCGGACTGATATTCCAGTATAACTCGTAAGTATTGGGAATAAACATCGTGTAGATGTTATCGCTATTAAAACCGTATTTTGCGATCAGATCGGCCGAATCGATAACCTTGATGAAAGCCAAAGAGTCTGCTTCCATGTTTTTGGCCAGATAAGCAGCAAAATTTTCCTTTTTTCTGATGTTCTGGAATTTCAGTTTAACCGCATCTTGGTTGCCCGCCTTGATTTTATTGATGAGGGTACGGTTGTTCATGCCTTCTTTTACGGCATAGCGGCCCGGCTTCAAATTATTGGCCAAATTCATCTTTTCGGCTGCAGTTATAAACGAGCCGATATTGTTCAAGGCGTCCTTTTCTTCCAATTCTTTGAGCAACTGGTCGAAAGAGCCACCGGTCCTGACAAAAATATAAGCTGTTTTGCCACTTACGTTCGGGGCAAAATAGGTAGAATAAAGTTTGATGCCATAAAATCCGGCAATAAGCAATACAACTATGGCAATGCCTAGTATAATTTTAGTGTTCTTTTTCAATGGTTTTTTATTTTCGGTGCTCATTAGGCTTATTGTTTGGGTTTGTTAGATAGGACGATGTTGATCGGCGTACCGATTTTTACTTTGGTCAGCGTATCGGCTACTGCCGGATATTGGCTTACGATTACTGCATTTGCCGTGTCGGTGATAGCGCCTTCGTAAGTAATTGTACCGAGGCTTAGCATGAGGCCTTTGAGCGAGAAGCGCGCCTCGTCTATGGTAAGTCCATTGAGGTTAGGCAACTCTATGTCTTCATTGCCGCGTCCGTCGCCCAGGATCAGGTTCACGCGCGATCCGGTGGGCAATATTTCACCCGCCCTGATGGGTTGGCCACCAAATGAAGCACCAAGTACAACGTCTCTGGCAACATCTGGCTTATAGGTGGTGTCGCCCAATTTTAGGCGATAGCTTTCTAAAATGGCTTGCGCCTCTCTCAGCGACTTGGCTTCTATGTCGGGAAACTTCACGTTTGGCGCCTGCGAAGTATTAATGGTCAGGTAAATTGTCCTGTTGGCCTTTACAAAGGTATTGGCATCAGGATCCTGGTCGGTTACAATGCCTGGTGGTTTGTCCATCATGTATACCGAGTCAAGCTCGTAGCGCAGCCCCAGTTCTTCCAGCTTGCTAACGGCCTGCGAAACGGTAAGCCCCTTGACCTCCGGCACGTTGAGGCCTTCGCCATGCTTGGTGTAAAAGCGCAGGCTAAAAAAAGCAATCAGCAACAGGCCGATCACGGTACCAATGGCACCCAGTAAATTATTCCTAAAAGATTTTGTTTTAAGGTACGCGGTAAACTTGCCCATTTATATTGTTAAGTGAATGGATGTATAATGCCCAAATTTAGCTTAAAAAAATATTTTATCTCAATTAAAATCGAAACAGCTTCAAGCGAAGAGACAATCCACAAAATTAATTGCTCCATTACTAAACTGTTTTATATTTTTGGAGCAAATTCCAAGCCTAATTTTCAATTGAGCAAGAATTGGCCACGATTTTACCTGTTCGGGAAGATAAGGTAAAAACTTGCCTGTCTCATTGTCATTGAAATACAAAAGATAAACTGATGAAAAAAACGATTGCATTATTAACAGGAGGTACAACCGGCGAATGGGTGGTATCTGTGAAAAGCGCAACAACCATTGCGCAAAACCTCGACCCTCAAAAATATGAGGTCTACAAAATAATGCTTTCCGAGAATGGATGGTTTTACGAGCCTGCCGATTCGGTAAAAATAGAAATAGACAAGAATGATTTCTCGCTGACCCTCAATGGAAGAAAAATCAAGTTCGACGGGGTTTTTATCGCCATTCACGGTTCGCCTGGCGAAGATGGGAAGCTGCAGGGCTATTTTGATATGATCGGCTTGCCTTACACAACTTGCAATGCCCTTACATCGGCCATTACCATGAACAAAGGCTATACCAAAGCCATTGTAAACGGCATTAAGCATTTGCATGTGGCCAAATCTGTGCAGATCTTTAAAAACGGCGATTATAGCCTTGACGATATCAAAAAACAGCTGAAACTTCCTTATTTTGTAAAGCCTAATAACGGTGGCAGCAGCATCGGCATGAGCAAGGTGAAGCACGCCGACGATTTGGAAGAGGCACTGAACAAGGCTTTTAACGAGGATAGCCAAATCCTGATCGAAGAGTTTGTAGAAGGAAGAGAGTTTTCGGTGGGCGTTTTTCGAGCCAAAGGTAAGATTACCGTATTACCTGCCACCGAAGTTATCCCGGCTAACGAGTTTTTCGATTTTGAGGCCAAGTATACACCGGGTGCTACAGAAGAAATTACCCCCGGCCGAATGACCGACGAAGAGAAAAGCAGGGTAGAAGAAGTGGTGGCTGCGGTTTATGAGCGGCTGAACTGCAATGGTGTGGTGCGTATCGACTATTTTCTGGAGAACCAAACCGGT
>JBCNPG010000180.1:0-6325 GCA_039593445.1 Pedobacter sp. | reverse complement strand
CAATATAGGTATTGGTTGTAGGCATATAAGCCTCTGGCTGATAATAATCGTAGTAAGAAACAAAGTAGTTGACCGCGTTCTCGGGAAAGAACTGCTTAAACTCGCCATAAAGCTGGGCCGCCAAGGTCTTGTTGTGGCTCAGGATAAGGGTTGGCTTTTGGGTCTGCTCAATTACATTGGCTATGGTAAAGGTTTTACCCGACCCGGTTACGCCCAGCAAAGTTTGGTAATGCTCGGCTGCATTGACACCTTCTACCAATTGTTTGATCGCCTCTGGCTGATCGCCGGTAGGCTTATAATCTGAGATGAGTTTGAACTTCATTGTAAGTAAAGATACTAGATAAAGCTTAAAGCAGAAAGACCAAAGCGGAAAGATGGAATGGAGTTGACAGTTGGCAGTTCGCAGTTGGCAGTTATCAAACCACAAAGTCATTAGCGAGGCACATCTTCATCATCCGTTCCTTAATGGTTCAACCCATAAAAAAAGCTGTACAAATTTCTCTGTACAGCCTTTATTGCTTGCTAAAATGCTATCTCCATCGTCTATGGCACACAGACTATTCAAGAAACAACATCAAAAAATGTCCTGTGGGCCACAGGACACGAGTTGTGTTTACTTGCTTTTCTTTTCGAGCTGCATTGGGTTTGAGCCACCCGATTGTCCCCTGGCTGGCTCCGCATTGGCCGACCTTACCTTGAACAACTGGAATTTTGATGGCTGTGCACCCGATCCCCAAGTGTTATTGCTCTCGTCGATATCGGCAGTTTCGCGCATCGGATCTAGTTTAATCGAAGCTACTTCTTTATCATAAACATAGAATTTAGAAGCTTTTTGCTCGTTTAAGCGCCAAATCTGCGCCGGAATCCGATCTACGAACTTGGAACCGTCCTTAAAGGTAAACTCTACGATAATCGGCATCACCAAGCCCCCTTTGTTGCCAAAATTCAGTTCGTAGAAAAACTTGTTGGCATATTTGGCTTTTTCTTCAGCGGTAAATTCTTCCATCGGCAAACGGGCAGGCTGCGCTGCTTTAGGTGCCAAAGTGGTATCAATTTCTACCAAGCCCCTATCGTATTTCCAGTAGAAATCTCTGGCTGCCAAATCTTTGTCGGTGTAAAACTTGATTTTGTTGTCTTCGCGGTTCCTGATTTTAGAAATATCTTCGAAAGCATTCACTGCTGGCTTATCAACCCTGTTGCCTCTGGCGCCCATCATGCGGCCACCTGCAGGTGTATTGCCACTTGGGTAATCGGCTTTGGCGTACCTTACGCTATCCAACGAAATATCGCAGGCATCGGTACCAAAGAACCAGCCTCTCCAAAACCAATCCAAATCTTCGCCACTGGCATCTTCCATAGTTCTGAACAAATGGGCGGGCGTAGGATGTTTAAATGCCCATCTTCTTGAATATTCCTTGAAAGCATAATCGAACAGTTCACGCCCCATAATCGTTTCGCGCAGGATATTCAGTGCCGTTGCCGGTTTAGAATAGGCATTCGGGCCAAAGTTGACAATGTTTTCCGAGTTAGACATAATCGGCTCCAATTGATCTTTTGGCAACTTCATGTAAGGCACAATGGTATAGGCAGGTCCTTTTTTGCTTGGAAATTTATTATCCCAAAGTTCTTCGGTCAGGTATTCTACAAAAGAATTCAAGCCTTCGTCCATCCAAGTCCATTGGCGCTCGTCGCTGTTTACGATCATCGGGAAGAAGTTATGTCCAACTTCGTGTATTACTACGCCCAACATGCCGTTTTTGGTGCTTTCGCTATAGGTTCCATCGGCATCTGTACGGCCATAGTTGAAACAGATCATCGGATATTCCATCCCATTGGCGGCTTCTACGCTTTGCGCAACCGGGTAAGGGTAAGGAATGGTAAAATCTGAATAGGTTTTAATGGTATGCGCAACGGCCCTGGTCGAGAACTTGCTGTACAAGCCGTAGGCCTCCTTGCCGTAAAAGCTCATGCACATAACGTTTCGGCCAGCAATAGGTTGAGCCATGGCATCCCAAACAAATTTACGGGAAGCAGTCCATGCAAAATCGCGGACATTATTGGCTTGGAAAACCCAAGTTTTCTTGGCTTCCGATTTTTTGGCTTCTGCCGCTTTGGCCTCGGCCAAGGTTACCACTTCTACCGGAGCCGTGGTACTGGTTTTGGCTTTGTTGTACCTGGCCAGTTGGGTTGGACTAAGTACCGCGCTGTAATTGATGCATTCGCCGGTACCGCCCACAATGTGATCGGCTGGAACGGTCATCTGCACTTTAAAATCGCCAAAGGTCAACGCAAACTCCCCCCTGCCGGTAAACTGGTGGTTTTGCCAGCCTTGGAAATCGCTATATACGCAAAGGCGAGGATACCATTGGGTCATGGTAAACAAATAGTTGCCATCTTCCGGAAAGAATTCGTAGCCACCACGGCCACCGCCTGCAATGCGATCGGTTATTTTATATTTCCAATCGATATTGAATACGTATTGCTGTCCGGATTTTAAAGCGGGGATTTCGATACGCATCATGGTTTTGTTGATGGTATAGTTTAATTTTTTGCCTGTAGCATCGGTAATCTTGGCAATTGAAATGCCATAGCCGTTATCAACCGGAGCTGTTGGGGTAGTCATTTTTTCCAACTGTACGTTCGACGTACCTGCAGGCATCCTGGTGCTGCTTTGGTAATTGGCATTGCGCAAATTGTTGTGTTCGTTCTCATCCAACTGGATCCAGATATAGGTGAGCACATCAGGCGAGTTGTTGTAGTAGGTAATGGTTTCGCTACCGGTTAGCGTAAGCTTTTGCTCATCCAGTTCACACTTGATGTTATAATCGGCACGTTGCTGCCAATATTTCACGCCGGGTGCCCCACTTGCAGTACGCTGTTCATTTGGCGTATTTAAAATCGTGCCCAGTTGCTCGAACTTATTGCCATGGTTGCTACCCGGATTGTTCAAGATGTTTTGCGCAAACGCTGCTTGGCCCAAAAGCGCCATTGAAAAGAAGATTTTGTAAAATTTGTTCATTCTTCTATAGTTTAGTTAGGAATTCTTTCTAAAGCCATTTGTAAAGCCAGGCTAAATACGGCTGCTGATAAAAATATAATCCATTCTCTGCGCTTGACCTTCAAAAAAGACAAGGCAAACCAGGTAAAGGCCAAAATAATCACCACAAAAAATACCTGCCCCACTTCCAAACCCAGGTTAAAGCCAAAAAGGCCCCAGCCTATATTTTGATCTTTAGCCAGCATCATGCGTACCGAATTGGCAAAGCCCATGCCGTGGATCAAGCCAAAGAACAATGCAAGATAATAATTTGTATTGACTGCCTTGGCAGAAAAGTCTTTTTTGAACAGGTTGCTAAAGGCTGTAATAAAAATGGTACAAGGGATAAGAAATTCTACCCATTTGCTCGAAAACCTAACTACATCCAACACACTGAGCAACAGCGTAAGCGAATGGCCAATGGTAAACGCAGTCACCAAAATCAATACCTGCTTCATATTCTTGGCGGTATAAACCGCTACCAATGCCAAGATGAAAAGTTGGTGATCCAAGGCATCGAGGCTAACGATGTGCGACCAGCCCAGTTTGAAATAGAACAGGAAATCGGTGAAAGGCATAGACGGTTAGGGTTATTCGAAATAGCTGCTTAACTTTGTTTCGGAATCAAAATTAGATTCTTTTTGATATTTAAACGAAACATTGTTGCAAATGCAGGCCTTCTATTCAAAATTGTTACTTGTTTTGTTCTTTTTTCTTCCTGCCGGACCAAAAAAGAACTATAAACATCCTTTGCACGTGAGCACCACCGAAATCAATTTCAACATGAAGGAGAAAAGCCTGGAAATAACCTGTCGCATTTTTACCGACGATTTTGAAAACGTATTGGCGCAACAGTTCAAAGCCAAAACAGATCTATCAAAGCCAGCCATGCACAAAGCCATGGACGAGCTTGTCAAGAAATACATGAACCTTCACCTGCAATACATTTTAAATGGCAAAGCTGCAAAAGCCACCTATGTAGGCTTTGAAAAAGACAATGAAGCTACCAACGTGTACCTGGAAATCGACAATGTTAGTGTCTTAAACACTTTGACCGTAAACAATACCATTCTCTACGACCTTTTCGACGACCAGATGAGCATTCTGCATGTAGAAAAGGGTGGCGTTAGAAAAAGTGCGCGCACCAATTATCCCAATCGCGAGCTGAGCGTGAGCTTTTAGCCAATAGACTATGAACCTATCCTAGTTATTAATCAAATCATCATTGTTTACGCCTTTTTTCTTCGAGAGGTTTTCTTTCAGCTTGCCAAAATTGTAGGTAAAACCCATGTAAATAACCCGATACGGTGTTGTGGTAGTTGATGTTGTACGGAAATTCGCATCTTCGGTATATGCATTTGCAGTAAACCACTTATTGAAAAAACGATTGAAATTGATGGAAGCGGTCAGTTTTTCATCAAACAACTCGGCACCAATATTTATCTGGTAATAAGGAAAAGCATTGACGGTGTTCATCAAGGCATAAGCCGACCTGCTTACGCCTCCATTGCTACTTAAAAAGAAAGATTTATAAAAGCTGTAAGAGAAAAA
The DNA here is from genome assembly GCA_039593445.1 of Pedobacter sp. Taxonomy (GTDB): domain Bacteria; phylum Bacteroidota; class Bacteroidia; order Sphingobacteriales; family Sphingobacteriaceae; genus Pedobacter. The sequence goes on along the minus strand of JBCNPG010000180.1, from coordinate 1,737 downwards.
TCCATAAACCTGTCCGCTAAAGCCCTGTTCTTGCTGCGTTGGCATGGCGGTATTCTCGATTTTGTTATAACGGATCGTGCCACCGAAGCCACTTCTCAGTTTTTTGAGATTGGCGGCAAACGTAAAAGTTGCACTTGCCTCTCTGTTTTTGCCCAAATTGCCATACTGTGTAGTGCTAATGCCGTTGGCCTCGTTAAAAGTAGTGTACTGCACAATCATATTGCCGGTATAGGATGCATTGAGGATCAGCGACATGAAAACAGGCCCCATCAACAAGCGGTTTTGAAGCGATAGCGAATGGATGGTTTGTGCACTAAGGTTGGGATTGCCAAAGGAGATATTTAGCGGATCGTTGTTATTGACAAAGGGATTAAGCGTATTGATATATGGGCGTTGCAAGCGCTTGGTATAGCCAAATACCATCGTATATTTATCACTCAATTTGGTATTCATCGAAAAATCTGGAATGAGCGAAGTATAGTTTTGCTTTACATTGGTGTTCGAACTAAAAAAGTCGCCATCTACGGTCGTATGCTCCAGGCGCAAACCCGTTCTGAAATTAAGCTTGTCCAGGCTAAACGACAAGGAGCCATAGCCACTATATACCTGCTGTTTATAGGCAAAGCTATTCGAATTGGAATAATCGGGTTGAAAAGGATCGTTTTCGTTGGTTCGGCTGAGGCTCATGTAAGTTGCATTGGCATCCCTAAGAATAAATTTGGCGCCCATTTCCAACCTTGTTGATTGGGTAAGGGGTTCGATATAGTCGCTTTGCAAAGTGTATTCCCGGTTTTTGGAGTAGCTATCATTCTGCCTGAACAGGTTGCCATTGGCCATGGCCATGAGACTGGTGTTCAAGCCGTCGTTCTTGCTGAACTGGCCATTAAACCTGAAACTGAGCTCTCTATTGGCGCTTCCTTTAAATTTTTTGATGAAATCGCTCCCTACCCCAAAAGACGGAATGTTGTTTCTGATATGCTGGGTAAAAAAATCATGTTGCGGAGCGGCATTGGCAAATTCGGTTGTAATGTTTTGGGCAAACCTGCTTTTGTTATGGCCTCCGCCAACGTTGGCATAGGCCACAATGGTCTGCAGCGTATCGATATTATAGCTCATCTCCAGATTTCCGTCGTTTGAAAAGCGATTGGTGATCCGCTCACCTTCCAAGAACCTGCTTTGGTAGACCGATGGCTGCAAAGGGAGGGTTAGGCTGGTTACGTCTGCCCTGTTGTTGTGGTTGCCACTTAAAAAGTAAGTGCCCGTAACGGCAAACTTGCCCGAACGCGCACTAAGGTTAGTACTGGTTTGGTAATTGAGATTGGAGTAATAGGCGCTGAAAAAACCATTGTAGCCCATAATTCCTTTTTTGGTAATGATATTGATCAGACCGCCAACACCCTCGGCATCATATTTGGCCGATGGATTGGTGATGACTTCGATTTTTGAGACTACCACTCCCGGAAAACCTCGCAAGGCATCTTTGGTATTCGCCGCAAACATGGCTGTTTCACGGCCATTGAGCAACACCTTGTAATTGGTTTGTCCATTCAGTTGGACATTGCCTTCGCCATCAACACTCAGCATGGGTATTTTCCTGAATATTTCGGTCAGGTTTTCGCCTTTGGCCGACACGTCTTGCTCCACGTTGTAAACCAGTTTGTCCTTATCTTGGCTAATCAATTGCTTCCGGCCAGTTATGACCACTTGTTTCAGCTGATTAAACATGGGCTGCAATAC
>JBCNPG010000018.1:0-13034 GCA_039593445.1 Pedobacter sp. | reverse complement strand
GCATACACGCTGCCGTTTTTGCCCTGCGTAAAGCAAACATTATTGGTTTTATAGGGCGCAATGGGTTTGCTGGCATAAATAGCTTCCTTGTTCACATCCATCCATTGGCCCATTTCGGTAAGGCGCTGCAAGGCTGGCTCCGGAAAAGTACCATCGGGTTTAGGACCTATATCCAACAGAAAATTACCGCCTTTGGCCACAATATCAACCAGCAGGTGAATCAAAGTGTTGGTGCTTTTGTATCGATCGTTGGGCACATAGCCCCAGGCATCGCCCATGGTCATGCAGGTTTCCCAAGGGTAATCCAATGGCTTTTCTGGTATTTTTTGTTCAGGCGTTTGGTAGTTCTCGTATTCGCCGTGCACGGTCCGGTCAACCATGATCAATCCCGGTTGTTTGGCTCGGGCCATCTGCGCAATGGCAGGCATATTGATATCCTGGTCCCAGGCCGGAATTGGCGCACCCCACGAAAGCACTTCTTCGTTAATTGTTGATTTCGGCCTTACCCAGCCCCCATCGAGCCATAAGATATCGATGCTGCCATAATCGTTCATCAGCTCCTGGATCTGGTTGTAGGTGTACTGCTTAAACTGTTGCCAACGCTGCGGGTGCAGGCGAATATCGTAGTTGTTGTTGCGATCGGGTGTGGCATAGCGCGGCCACCAGTAATATTCGCTGTGCCAATCGGGCTTTGAGAAATAGGCGCCAATCATAAACCCTTCCTTCCTGAAAGCCTCAAAAACCGCTTTGGCAATATTGGCCTTTGGGTTGGTGGCAAAAGGCACGTCGCTGGCCGTTACCTTATAGTCCGACTGCTTGGTGTCGAACAAGGCAAAACCATCATGGTGCTTGGTGGTAAAAACCACATATTGCATGCCCGCTTTTTTGGCGTAGCCGGCCCAGATAGACGGATCGAAGTTTACCGGATTGAACTGCTTGTTCAGGTTGAAATACCAACGCTTGTAATCCTCGTAATTCTTGGTGCTGTCGCGCGGTATCCATGAGGCATCTTCAGAACAGATGCTCCATGATTCAACAATGCCAGGAATACTGTAAACACCCCAATGCATAAACAAACCGAATTTTTTATCGCCCCATTGGCTCAGCTTGGCCTGCACCTTGGTGTCGCTGGGCGCTTGATAATGTTGCGACTGGTAATGGGCTTGTTGGGCGTACGCCCCAAAAAACAGGCAAAAAGCAAGGATGGTTAGATAGATTTTTTTCATAGGTCGGCCCGAATTGGTTAGCCCAATTTACGTAAATATCAGTAAAAGTATATAGCTTTGTTATCCATGCAAAAAGAACAGATTTCAGTTTTCGATATATTTAAGATTGGCATTGGCCCATCGAGTTCCCATACCTTAGGTCCTTGGCGCGCCGCGCAGCAATTTACAGCCTCCTTAAAAAAACAGGCCGATTTGGCCGACGTGGTTCAGGTGAAAATCCTGCTGTACGGCTCTTTGGCCAAAACAGGCAAGGGACACGGCACCGATATTGCCGTATTGTTGGGATTGGCTGGTGGAGATCCGGTTACGTTTGATGTCAATGCCATCGACAGCACCATCGAAGCCATTAAGCACGACCAGCTTTTAACCCTGGCTGGCGAGCAGACCATTCCTTTTGCTTACACCGAAGACCTGATTTTTCTTTTTGCAGAGAGCCTGCCTTTTCACCCCAATGCGGTTACTTTTCAGGCTTTCCTGAACAATGGCAAGGCCTTTTCTGAAACCTATTATTCTATTGGTGGTGGCTTTGTGGTGAAGGAGGGCGAAAACGGTTCTGAAAAAGAGCAGGTAGATCTGCCTTTTCCGGTAGAAAAAGCCAGCGAATTGTTGCATTGGTGCCTGTCAACCGGATTAAAGGTAAGCGAAGTAGTGATGGAGAACGAAGCGGCCTGGCGACCCGAAGCCGAAACCCGCAAAGGCGTGATGCAGCATTTCAACGTCATCAGGGATTGCATTTACCGGGGTTGCCATACCAGTGGCTTTTTGCCTGGCGGATTAGACGTAGCGCGCAGGGCCTCGAAAGTGAATAGCAAGCTCACTGCCGGCGAAGCCTATACCGATTACGACAGCTGGATACAGGTGATTAGGAAAGGGGGCAACAGCTTTAATTATATTTTAGACTGGGTAAGCTGCTTTGCCTTGGCCGTAAATGAAGAAAACGCAGCATTTGGCCGTGTGGTTACCGCACCAACCAACGGCGCTGCAGGTGTTATTCCGGCTGTATTGCAATATTTCATTGCTTTTTGCGATGGCTACACCGAAGACAAGATCATCCAGTTTATTTGTTGTGCTTCCGAAATAGGCAGCATCTTTAAAAAGGGGGCGACCATTTCGGCCGCAATGGGTGGTTGCCAGGCAGAAATCGGCGTATCGTCGGCTATGGCCGCCGCCGCCTTAACCGAATGTTTGGGCGGTTCGCAACGCCAGGTTTTAATGGCCGCCGAAATTGCCATGGAGCACCATTTGGGCCTTACCTGCGATCCTATTGGCGGACTGGTACAGATCCCTTGCATAGAGCGCAATACCATGGGTGCCATCAAGGCCATCACTGCTAGTCAGTTGGCTTTGCAAACCAATCCCGATAAGGCCAAAGTAAGTTTGGATGCCGTGGTCAATACCATGTGGGAAACGGCTCTGGACATGAACTCGAAATACAAGGAAACTTCTGATGGCGGCTTGGCTACCAATATTCCGTTGAGTTTACCGGAGTGCTAGATTGAAAAAGACAAAAGGTTGGTAGGTCGCAAAGGCAGTTGGCAATAACCAATTGGCAGTTTAACCGCAAAACAAACCGCTATTAATTTAGCTTAATGTTAGGTTGGAAGGCAGAAGGTTGAAAGGTTGAAGGCAATAACCACACAATCCTTAAATCTGTTGATTGGCCTTGATCGCCAAATAGCGGTTCACAACGTTTACCGTTAGGTTTTGTGGTGGCGTAAGCAGGCTTAGGATGCCGTGTTTGGCCAGTTCTTTCACCATCAGTTTCTTTTCGTAGGCAAATTTCTCGGCAATGGTTTTAATGTAAATGCCCTGCACATCCTTAGCCGGTTCTTCACTCAATGCCTTCAGGCTGGTATTTTCAAAAAAGACAATCAGCAACAGATGGAACTTGGCTATTCTTTTCAAAAATGGCAACTGTCTTTCCAGGGCCGACATACTCTCGAAATTGGTGAAGAAGACCACTAGGCTTCTTTGTTTTAAGGTAGCTCTCACCGTGCTATACAACGCTTCCATATCGGTTTCGAGGTAGCGGGTTTTCTCCTTGTACAGCACTTCCATGATCTTGTTCAACTGTACGGGCCTGCGGTCGGCAGGCAGCACATTCTTGGTTTTTTCGGCAATGGTAATCAGTCCAGCCTTGTCTTCTTTAACCAAAGCAACGCTGCTCAAAATCAGGCTGGCATTAATGGCATAATCGAGCAGGGTCAAGCCTTCAAAAGGCATGCGCATGGCCCTCGATTTATCGATAACGCAATACACATGCTGTGCTTTCTCGTCGGTATACGAATTCACCATCAAATCGCCTTTGCGGGCGGTGGCTTTCCAGTTTACCGTCCGATAATCGTCGCCAGCCACGTAGTTTTTCACTTGGTCAAATTCCATGCTATGGCCCAACCGCCTGATTTTTTTGATGCCAATATCGGTTAAGCGGTTAGAAACGGCCATCAACTCATATTGCCTCAGCTTCAAAAAAGAAGGATAAACCGGAACCGTTTTAGGCGCACCGAGATTAAACCTGCGGCTCAGCAATGCCAAGGGCGATTGTACATACAGCCTGGTGAGGCCAAAATCGTATTCGCCTCTTTTGGTGGGGCGCAACAAATAGGTAATGATCTTTTGTTCGCGTGGCGCCAAATGGGCTTTGAACCAGATATCGCGCTTTTGGAACTGGAATGGAATTTCGTCGATGATGCCCAGGCTTACCGGAAACCCATAAAAATTTTCCAGGTAGATCTTCAGTTCGTTATCATCGCCGTTGCTCAGGCGTTCGGGTACCTCTCTATGCAAGAACACGCCCTTTTTGGTACGGTACAGCAAGACCATATCCAACAGCACCAGCAAGAGCAACACGCCGAAGCATAGGTAAGGCAAATCGCCTAGCACAGGAATGAAAAAGGAAAACAGAAACAGGGCCACGCATACGCCCAGCGCAATGAAGAGGCGCTTGCCTAAAAAGAGGTCCGTATAATATTTATTGAAAAACTTTTTCATTTCCTTTGCTTACGCCACAATCAAGGAACAATCTTGGGTAGTGGCGATGATTCTATCTTGGCACTTCTATTTTCTTGATAATTTGGGTGATGATATCGGCTGGGGTAAGGCCTTCCATTTCTTTTTCTGGGCTCAGCATCACACGATGTGCCAAAACAGGAACAGCCACCCTTACGATGTCGTCGGGTGTAATAAAATCGCGACCGGCCATGGCAGCCAATGCCTTGGCACCATTTACCATAGCCAATGAGGCCCTTGGCGAAGCGCCCAGGTACAATGACTTATTGTTGCGCGTTTCGTGCGCAATCTGTGCCACGAAAGCCAGTAATTTAGGCTCAACCACCAAGGCTTTGATGGTAGCGCGTAAGGCTTTGATCTGCTCAACCGATAAAACGGCATTGATCTCCTGCAGCTGTTCTTCGGGCTTATGCTGGTGTTGTTGAGACAGAATTTCGATCTCCTCTTCAAGCGACGGATATTTCACCTCTATCTTGAACAAAAAGCGATCTAACTGAGCCTCTGGCAAACGATAGGTGCCTTCCTGCTCGATCGGGTTTTGGGTAGCCAATACCATGAAAGGCTCTTCCAGTTTATAGGTATGCCCATCAACCGTGATCTGGCGTTCTTCCATGGCTTCGAAAAGTGCAGATTGCGTTTTGGCCGGTGCACGGTTAATCTCGTCTACCAGCACGATATTGCCAAAAATAGGGCCTTGCCGAAATTGGAATTCGGCGGTTTTCGGACTGAATACCGCAGTACCCAGCACATCCGATGGCATGAGGTCGGGCGTAAACTGTATCCTCGAAAAAGAGGCCGAAATACATTTGGCCATCAGTTTTGCACTAAGGGTTTTAGCCACACCGGGCACGCCTTCAAGCAACAAATGCCCATCGGCCAGCAAGCCTGCGATCAGCAGGTCTATGGTCTCTTTTTGACCCACAATGATATTGCCCAGCGTTTCCCTGATTTGGGCAACGGCGGTACTCAACTGGCTCAAATCCGTTCTTTGGTCAAACATTTCCTGTTCCATAGCTATTGGTCTTGTTTATAAAATTGTTCTATTGCTTTATTTAATCTGATCAGGTCTTGGTCGCCTATCAGATAGCCTCCCTTAAGGTATTGCAACTCTGCAAAAATGGCTTCGATGGTTTCGGCGGTGGCACCTGTACGGCTGATCAGTGTTTCTTTAAATTCTTCATTGATATCTACCGTGCGCAAACGGTATTTGCTGCGCAGGTATTCGAGCCAATAATTGATTTTTTTCTCGGCAATATCCTTGTTGTTGCGTTGCTGGTAGTAAACGCGCCCTATGGTTTCTGCAAACTCGACCGATGTATTTTTAGGCTGCGAAATAACCGGAATGATCCGCTGGCGCCTTTTGATTTCGAAAAGCACAAAGGCAAGCAAGCCAAATAGGGCAATGTAATAGGCCCAACGCAACTGGTCGTATTTAAACAGCACACGCAACGGCGATTCGGCATCCGTATTTGGACGGGTAAAATATTCGTCCCAGATCAGGCGGTTTGTTTTAGGCAAATAAGAAAGCGCCTTGGAAGCATATTCCGAACCATCTTCGCGCAACAGGTTATAGTTCGAAAACAGTTCGGGGTTAGGCAACAGATACAGCGCGCCCTTGCCAAAATCGTAACGGATAAAATTGGCTTCTTCGCCCTGCCTGGTACTCAATACAGTTGCCTGAGCTGTATCTATTTTGGCAAAATACTGTTCGCAAACTCCTTTGTCGAAATAATAGTCGATGTCGCGTTTTAGGATCGGGTTAGCAAAATTAACCGCATATTTTTTGCCATTCCTGAAATAAACATTGTTAGAGAGCGTGGTTTGCAAGGTATCGAGCAATACACCCTTTATGCGGGAGGCCGCAATAAAAACCTGGTTGCCCCGCCGCATGTATTTCACCAGCTGTTCGTAGTCGGCTTCATCTATATCAACTTCTGGCGCAATGATCAGGTAGCTTGAACCCATGGCTCCGGCATTTTCTTTCAGGAGGTTATAAACGTCCTTTTGCTGTACCTCTACCTTGGCATTGGGAAAAAGATCGTGTAGGCGTTGGTACAGGATGTAAGTGCCATAAGGGATCTTGTCTTCCTTTAAATAAGTAGGCCTCCAATCGATCGGCTTTGGCTTGGAATACTGCATCACCACGTAAACGATGAGCAACAAGCCAACTATAACCATATATCTTCTCAATCCATTCATTTGGTCTGCTGGTTAAATTGTTGAAAGGATTGGGCTATGGGTTCGAAGCCCTGCTTATCGATAAAAAACTCGCCGTACCACACGTATTCGAAACGATAGGTTAATTGGGCAAATTCTTTTCTTTGGTCTTCGTTTTGCAGCTCAAGTACGTAAGTCTGGTTGGTTTTGTCGGGTTGCCAGTTGATGATATCCCTATCGCTCAGGTGCTTGAGGGTTTTGAGGTACAATAAGCGTACCGCCAAACGGTAGTTGCCATCCTGAACGGCTTTATCCAGCTGTTCGTCGAAATCGATTTCATGGATATTTTCCAGGCTTTCTTCATAGGGCACTTCGATGCTTTTCGATTTTTTGGCCAATATGCGCAGGTCGAGCCCCAACAGCTTAAGGACAACATAGGCCACGCCCACTACCAAAGCCGTAATCAGAAAATATTTAAGAAAGATGAAAAAATACTTAAGCATGGCGCCGTCGCCGGCATTCCCTCCTCTAAAAATCCTGCCGATCAAATCCCAAATCCAAGCCATCAGCCTTTGCCACCAGCTTGCATTTTGAGGTACCGTTTCTTCGTAAACAAACTCTTTCTGCTTGCTATAGGCCTCAACCGCCTGCCGGTCTATTTGGCGTTGCTCCACGCTGCTGCTGTCTAGCTTAATGGCTTTTGCGGCTTTGACAGGCGCTGGTTTGGGCGGTGTTTGCAAGGCATAGCCATGGGCACTTGAGAGCCCCAGCAACAACAGTACAAAAAACAGCCTTAAACGCATGTTAATATTCTTCTTGAACAAAGGGATGGTCGTCTTTGGCTTCGTTCTGGCCCAGGCTATCAATCCTTTCCATGAGGCCGGTACTTTCCTTGCGTTCAACCAAGTTAAAATAGATTACCGCTGCACCCACGATAGGGATGATCATAAACACCTGCGAAACCTGCTGGGCAACGGCTGCAATTACGCCATAAGTACCAAAAAATGCATTGGCATTTTGCATAAAGGCCCCCGCCATGGAAATGGCTACAGCGGGTATCTGTATAACCATGGCACAGGCATAATAAATAAAGAAAATAACCAAAAGGGTGGCAAAAGTAATCCACCACTCGTCTTTCAACAGCTTAAATGCACGGTTAAAAGAAAAAGAAAAGCCTGCATTCTCCAAAATCAGGACAGGGTAGAATAGCGTAACTGCCGGAAAGACGTAAATGCCCGGTATGATACAAAGTGCGAAGCACAGACCCAAAAACAAAGACATTATAATGCCACTGCCCAGCATGCGCCAAAAATAATATTTAAAGTACGACCAAACCTCGGCCACCGTAGGTGCGATATTTCCCTTTCTAACATAAAGAGAGATGTACGAAAATACGGTTAGGTAAACAGCCGTATAATTGAGAACTATAAAGACAAACATCAGCACATAGTTCAAGGTAAAATTATAGAACATGTAAAGCGGCCTAGCCCCTCTGCTGTAGGTAGCCGCATTGCCACTTTCCATCAGATTGCTCAGCTGCAGCTGCATCAATATGGAGTTGACCATGCTGGCCAGCACAAAAAAGCCGCATAAAAACAGGTAGGCCTTTAAAAGAGGCTTGATATTTTGCTTGATAAAAAGGATGGAATCGCTGATGACATCGCCAAATTCCCTAACTTTTCTAAATTCAACAGGTTCTTTCATGTTAATTGTACTGAGTGCGTTTTGCTAATTGCATAGGATAGATAATCACATACCAAACCATAAAACCCAGCGAACTGGCCAAAATGGTAATACTCAGCCAAACGGGCATTTCGGTATGTCGGGTAATAAAACTTTCAAAAAAGGCGGCCAGCAGGATGATGGGAATAATGCCCAAAGCTATTTTGGCCGCATCTTTGGCGCTGTGCCTAAAGGCCGTCATTCGGGTATAGGTTTTAGGAAAAAGCAGGCCATGGCCCAAAACCAGTCCGGCGCCACCAGCCACGATAATCGAAAGGATTTCTAGCGTGCCGTGTATCCAAATCACCAGAATGGATTGGGCGCCCAAACCCTTGCTAAAAAAATAATATTCGAAGGCGCCCAGCATAATGCCATTCCTCATCATGGCAAAAACAGGGCCTATCGACAAGAATATGCCACTGACAATGGTAACCAGGGTTACCCATACATTGTTGCTGGCAATCATGAGGAACATGCCAAACTCGTTGTATTTTTTATAGACGCCAAAAGGATCGCCCTTGGCAATATTCTCATTGGTCATGTTTACATAGCCATCGCCCAGAATGAGGCGCAAGAAAGTATCGTCGTACTTGGCCGAAAGGATACCGATGGCCATGGAAAGCGTGAAGAAGATAAACGAATATAGCAGCAGCCTGCGGTATTTGTAGAAAAGCAAAGGCAGATCGAGCTTCCAAAAACGGGTAAAGCGGTTTACATCTTCTTTCTTGTTTTTATAAATGGCCTGATGCAACAAAGAGGCAATGCCATTGAGATAGCTCGTCGTTTTAGATTTGGGATAAAAAGTTTTGGCGTAGGCCAAATCGTTGGTGATCTCTATAAACCGCTCGGCCAATTCATCTGGATTATTGGTCTGCAGCTGTTCATAGTTCTTCCATTTTTCGGCATTCTGCTTTACAAACAGCGCTTCTCTCATAGATAGATTTCCCGGTTCTAGAATTTTTCCGTTAAAATAAAACAAAAATTTTATTAGTCAACAAAAATTAAAAAACGATATTATATTTGGGGCTATGGAAACAGTTAAGGTCAATACCAGTCAGCATGTAGACATCGATTATCCGGTTGCGGGCGTGGGTGAGCGCATGGCATCGTGGCTTATCGACATTGCAGCACTCGGCCTTACCTTTCTGATTTCCCTGTTTGTTTTCAGCGCTACCGACCTATTAAAATCAGCCATTTTTGGCAAGGTAATGCTCGTCATCTATGCCTTTCTCTTTTTGTTCTACGACCTGCTTTGCGAAGTTTTTATGAATGGGCAGACCTTGGGCAAGCATATCCTTAAAACCAAGGTGGTAAGTCTCGATGGCGGCCAGCCTAGCTTGGGCCAGTATTTTATCCGCTGGGTTTTCAGGATCGTAGATTTTCCGTTAACGGCATGGGCCGGGGGCTTTCTCTGTGTGGTACTTTCAGACAACAAGCAACGCATCGGCGATATTGTGGCCGGAACAACTGTGATCAAAACCGTGCCGCGCACCAAGCTGCACCACATCGCCTTTCATCCTGCGGCTGAAGCCTATACGCCTATCTTCGACAGTGTTCACCTGCTCACCGACCGCGACATAGAGCTGGTACACGAGGTATTGAACACCTATTACAAAACCTTTAATCCAAACCTCGTTTATCAGATGGCTGGCAAAATATCATCGCATTTGGGCACAGCTATTCCCGAAGGCATGAATGAGCTCGATTTCCTCAAAACCATCGTTATGGATTACAATCAGGTTACTTCAAGGGCGGTCTGATCATTGAAAGTTAGCTTCGACAGCACTGGCCACTTTTAAGGCCCATTCTCCGTACATTTTACCCGAAGGATGCAGGCCATCGGGCGCAACCAGCGTGACATCGGTAAGGGCATTCCTGGAGCCGGGGGTAATATCTGTATAGCTTACGCCAAGCGATAGGGTTTCTGCTTTGTTAATGGCGTTAAAGGCATCTATTTCCTGCGCAATGACCTGTACATCGCGGCCACTGTTCTTGCCAAAAGGCGTTACGCCCCAATCGGGGATAGAAACCACAAATACGTGTTTTTTATTGTTGCCGGCAAAAGCTATTGCGGTTTGCAGCAAGGCTTTGAATTCTTTGCGATAGGTCTCTTGCGAATAGCCCCGGTATTGGTTGTTTACGCCAATGAGCAGGGTTACCAGATCAAAAGAAGTCTTGATTTGGGCTTCGTTAATGGCCGCCTGCAGCTCGTCGGTGGTCCAGCCGGTTTTGGCAATGATTTTTGGGACCTGGATATTCAGCTTTGCGCTTTTGAGCTGTGCGGCCAATTGATAGGGAAACGATTCGTTGGCGCCAACCGCTTCGCCGATGGTATATGAATCGCCTAAGGCCAAATAGGTTAAGGGAGTACCTGAAGGTATCGTTGAAGCTGTAGTCATATCGGATGCCGTGTTTTTTTCGCAGCCCAATAATAAACAAAATGACAGGAAAATACCGCTAAATTTCATCAACTCTATTTACGAAACTTCACATAAAACGGTTTTGCTTTAGTGCAGCTGGTGCGTAATCAACCAGTGCCCATCAACAAACACTACCTTAAAACGCATCAACAAAACAACGTTAGCGTAGAGCTACGGCCAGTTTTTTCCTGAAATCGGAATCGGTAAGGATGCTGGCTTCAAAGTTGCCAAAATATTTATTGACCATGGCGCTTTCATTCGCATCGAGGTCGTTAAAGAAAAAAGCGCAGGCTATTTGGGTTCCATTTTTGGCCTCGGCATAAAAAGCATCGGTAAGCACAAAAGCCGTAGAGCCACCTTTTTGCCCCAAATGATTAAACACGGCTTTATTGCCTGGATAATCCATGGGCCATTCCATAATACTTTCGAGAACGCTTTGCACGCCTGGTTCAAAAAACCTGCCTCCTAGTATTTTTTGCATCAGCTGCGCATAATCGTAAGTGGTACTGCCCACCAGCCTGTCCGACCATACTTTTTGCACCGATAAGGGAAGGCGCTCAAAGCTAAACTGCTTCACATAATTGGGATCTGTTTTGAGCTTGCGGTGGGCTTCCTCACATTTTTGATGATAGGCGGCCGAAGACAAATCCCTCAATTCCTTGATCCACTCTTCATTGCTCTTGCCTGTAGGCCTGAGCGTGGCCATGGTAGCGCCAGCTGTAAAATAATACAAAGGCTGGTGCGATTTGAGCGGCAACGAAGCCATGGTATTATTGATATTGGCCAAGCCCAGCAAATCTTGCAGGTATTCGGTATTGGCATTAGAGCTGAATCTGATCATTCCCTTGGCTACCTGTAGCAAGGTTACACTATCGGTTGCCGATTTGCCTATCGATTTAAGCCAATTGGGATGCGCCTGCCCGTCGGTATTCGGAATATAATATTTGGCCAGGTCTTGAACTGCAACTTTTGTGTCGGGGGATATTTTTTTGGCAGCCACCTGCTTGGCAAACGAGATGGCAATCATGGTTTTGGCCGCACTGGCCAAGGGCATAACCTGGCCACTATTCAAATCAATGGTAGCTTGTCCATTCTCAATTAGGTAAATCGATGCTTTTTGAGGGTGTTGTTTGATGAAAAGTACCAATTCGTCCATGTTTTGGGCCCCGGCAGTTAAACCAGCAAGCAAAATCATCAAACCAAACAGCCATTTACCCATATTAAACCAATTCCATTTTAAACAAGGAGGCAATATGCCCTTTCAATTGCGCCTTTACTTCAGCCATGTCTACTTCCCTGCCCAATTCGCGTTGCAACGAGGTTACATCCTTATCATCGATGCCACAAGGCACAATATTCTTAAAATAGTCGAGGTTGGCATTCACGTTAAAGGCAAAGCCATGCATGGTTACCCAGCGGCTGCAGCGTACACCCATGGCACAGATTTTACGGGCTTTTTCGTTGTCGGCATCCAGCCAAACCCCAGTATAGCCCGGATAGCGCCCCGCCTCAATGCCATAATCGGCCAAAGTGAGGATTACCGCTTCTTCAAGCGTTCTCAGGTAAAGGTGTATATCGGTAAAAAAATGGTCGAGGTCAAGTATGGGGTAGCCCACCAGCTGGCCTGGGCCATGATAGGTAATATCGCCTCCCCGGTTGATTTTATAATAGCTGGCTTCCTTGGCTTTGAGGCCCTCCTCATCCAACAACAGGTTTTCTGGATGGCCGCTTTTGCCCAAGGTATACACATGCTTGTGTTCGCAAAACACCAGATAATCGGGCGTTGGAATAGCCGTAGCTTCTGTCCTGTTTTTAGTTTTGAGGGCAACCGTTTGACCAAAAAGCTCTTCCTGTTTGTCCCAGGCTTCCTGATAATCGATCAGGCCCCAATCCAGGAACTTAACTTCTACCTTGTTGGCCAGGCCGTGTGCCGTGTCTTTGTTTTCCATAAACTTGTTCCTTAAGCTACCACATAGCCAAGCATATAGCCGTCGTTGGTTTTAAAATAACTTACGGTCAATTCCTGCGTGCCTTCGGGCAAATCGACCAAAGCCTGCAACGAGCCTTCTTTCTTCAGCTTAAACGGCTTGATGTGGATATGCTGCTTAAATTCCAGCCCTTTTTTGCCATGCCATTTGTAAATGGCTTCTTTGGCGCACCAACTTACATAAAGGCCATCGGTATTATCGCCGATTTGCTTTTGGGCCAGCTCCACATCCGACAGGAATTTATGTTTAATGCTTTTGATTTTGTGTTTGATGAGCTCGATATCAACCCCTACCTTTTTATCTTTTCCCACAATTACGGCGGCATAGTCGTACGAATGGCTTAATGAAATATGGGTGTCCGAATTAACAAGATAAGGCTTGCCGTGTTCGTCCATGCGGCAATCGATATAGTCAGCGGTGGTGAGCATGGGGCCCAACAATACCCGGGTGCCTAGCCAATGCAGGGCTCTTGTGCCGTTGCTCAGGGAACCGATTACATCAAGTTCGAGGTG
>JBCNPG010000179.1:0-6343 GCA_039593445.1 Pedobacter sp. | reverse complement strand
TACGTAAGTAGCCGAACCTTCTACCCCTACAAAAGAGATATTAGACACAGTAGGAAATTGTGGACTTGCTGCCTTTACCCAAGTTGTTGCTCCTTGCGCAGTAGATGTTTCGGGTAAATCATTTGCAGGCTTTGCGTAAAATAGCTTATGGGTGATATTCAGTGCATCATCCGTTTCATTTGGGTTTTTAACATTTGGATTCGTAGAAGAATTTAAGCTTTTACGCGTGGAGCTACCCGTGCCATTTGCACCAGTGGTATAGCCCCTATTATTGGCAAAAAAAGTAAACCCTACACCTACCTGTCCATTTCCACTCACCTGATAGGCAAAGCCATCTTTGGTTAATACATAAAGCTTACCGTAAAAACCGCCGGTTGCCGAATTATAATCATTGACAATATGCGCATTGAATACATTAGTATAGGCTCTTCCCGACTTAAATGGATAGGTAGCTAAATCTGTTTGAGCAGCGGCAGCCGATCTTACGGTTACGTCCCAAGCCAAAATTAACGGCTGATTGGAAGGTTGCTCCGAAGTATTTGTGGCTGTCCAGTTGGCGTTAGCACTTACTGTAGGTACGCTTGGATTTCCACTGAAAGTAACATTTGGTGAAACAAAATCTATTTCAAAAACACCATCGGCTCCGGTTGTATTCTGTATTACAAAAGGCGTATATCCGCCTGATGATGGTAAGGCACCCGCTAATTCTTGGGCTCTCGTACCAATACGACCGGTTGATGTGCTGTTACCCGAAGTACTATTGTAATTGTCCCTATTTGAATTGGGAACGGTATTAGGATTAAATACGTTGATTGTTCCCCCTCCTATACCCTGAGCACTCGAGCCCATATAGATATATTCATTGTTCTTTACAAAAACCTTTATAGTACCTCGGCTTTGAAATGGCCAACTGCCTGTGTTTGCCGACCCAGATGAACTTAAAAGCAATGCCCTTCTGCCACTGGCACCACTTGGGTATAGATCCTTAGACCCGTCTGCAAAAACATTCAATGAACAGCATGTAGCCAGTAGGAAAATTACTGAATAGAGAATTCGTTTGTAAAGTTGTATCATATTCAAACAGCGTTTTATATCTATTATAACTCGCCGCAAATATGTAAGCGTTAAGCCTCAAAAACGAGTCATCCGTGCGGCGTGAACATCATGCCGCACGGATGACACATGGCACATCAACTTGCTTACAAGGGTTTAAAAACAGTCCTACTCATCAAATTATGCACATTGCACTGCCATAAGCCCTACAACAAGCGAACTGGACAACAAGAAGACGAAAAGGAAGCCTAAATGCCAGGCACCGGGTCACGTTGGGCAAACAAAACCGGCAAAAAGATTAGAATCTGCCAAGTTTTTACCCAGCAATTTGATTTGAAATAAATAGTATTGTTTTGATCAAGCCTTAACCCGCTCTCTGTATTCGGAAGGGGTGCAACCTTTGATTTGCTTGAACTGCCTGTTAAAGGAAACCTTGGCATTGAAGCCGCTTTGCTCTGCCAGCTCCTCCAGATTCATTTCCAGCTCTTGATTTTCCAACAACTCACAGGCATAATTTATCCTGCAGCCATTGATAAACTGATAAAAAGTTTGCTTCAGTTGCATGTTGAACACTTGGGTAAGGTGATGATTCGGAATTTTTAAATGATTGGCCAAGCTGCTCAACGAAAGAGAGGTGTCTAAAAACAGTTTTTCGCCTTCAACCGTAGCAAGCAGCTTTTTTTGATAATCCGACAATTGCTCGGGGGTGAGCGGCGAACGTTCATATTTTACATTTTCCCGTTCTTCCTCCCTAGGATCGGACGTAACAGCCATAGCACTTCTTTTCAGCAACCTGCTCAATGTATAATTTAAAATCGTAAGGATAAAAACCAGCATACAGGTATATACAATGATCCGCAGCAGATAAACCGCATTCGGGTTATAGTCCATTTGCCCAGAAAAAGAAAGAATCATAATTATGGTTGCGAGGAAAAGCAGGAATACCCTTCCAAAAACAAACATCAACAACTTGTCCCTAAAATGTCCAAATATTTTCCGGCTCGAGAATATCGAATATAAAGTGTAGCCCAAAAAAGAGATTGGACCTATGCGATACAGTTGCTTATAAATCTTATC
Source organism: Pedobacter sp. (assembly GCA_039593445.1). Lineage (GTDB taxonomy): Bacteria > Bacteroidota > Bacteroidia > Sphingobacteriales > Sphingobacteriaceae > Pedobacter. Next base: position 4,213 of record JBCNPG010000179.1, on the reverse strand, counting down.
ATGAATCTCTTGGCTATTTTTGACAATATCGAACATCAGGCCTAAGAACAAAAGGGTGAAGAAAATAAAGGGCAAAGCATGCAGCAACACCTTCCAAAGCGGCAATACCCTATCACGGAGAACCACGATACCAAAATACAGAATGGGTCCATACATCAGTATAAACGGTGCTATTTTATCTTTCCATGGCTCTGTTGCCCAAAAAACCTCCGCACTAAATGCATAAATGCTATTGACGAATACATAAAAAATTGTCCACAACAATACCTTGTTGAACAAGTTTTTGGTAAGCGAGCGATAAGCCATATAGAAAGTAAGGATGGCAACCAAACTCACGCTAAACAAAATCATCGGAATAAGCGTAACCTGCAATACTATACCCAAAAGCATCGACATATCAAAAAAAGAAACCAGAAAATAAGATTAGGCGCTTTGTCGCTCCAATTGCAAAAGGTATTCGGAAGGCGTAAAGCCAGTGCGCTCCTTAAAATACTTATTGAACGAGGTTTTCGAATTGAAGCCACACGAATAGGCCAATGATTCTATCTTCAACCGACCCTGGTTGCCACTCAACAACTCTATGGCATACAAAATTCTGTAGTCGGCCACAAAATTATGGAAGCTGCGTTCGAGGTAAACATTGAAAAGTTGCGAAAAATAATGCTTGGGTATGCCCAGTTCCCTCGACAGGAAATCGAGCGACAAGCTCGGCTCGAGGTAAACTCGGGTATCTTCAAAATAATTGACAATACGTTCTTTGTAGTCATTGGCCTGTTCATCGGTCAAGGCGGAGTTTTTATAACTCCTCAGCTGCAGGCTATCTTCCAGTTCAAGCAATTTTGCTTTGATTGCATTTTTGTCGCCCACCACCCAATACCAGCAAATGGCAATATTGATAAATACCAGAAGGCCGTAGGCAAAATAGCGGTAGTCGAAGCCCATGTCTATTTTGGCGATGCCCCAGCCAATTACCATCAGGCCAACCAAAATGGCGATGAGGATATACAAGGCCGCAATGGTTACCAACAAGATATCGGCATCGGGTTTGTTCCTGGTGTTCAACTTCCAAATTTTGGCCAACACATGCGCGCTATAAGGAATAAGCGAAAGCATGATCACACCGTACGAATTCTGATAAAAGGTAAAAGAAGAACTCCCCCACGGATTATCCATATCCGTAGTAAGCGCTACAACCAAATAGAACACACTGAAACCTAAAAAAGGCACCAGGTGCAGGCTGTCTTTAAAAGTAATGCTTAGGGGCTTGTTCACCAGCGAACGATAAGCGCAATACAGCAAGGGGCCGAACAATAGCCAACTGGGATTCCACATATTGAACGAGGCCTTAATCCCGCCATCAACCCAATCGAATTTATAGATGATGTTAAGGATGCCTAACACAAAAATCAGGGTTGTGAGTAAGCGAAAGTCGTTTCCCAGCCTGTTTAGGCGGAGAACCCACTTAGGGTAATTTAGTTTGAGCATAATAATTAAGGATGTAAAGCAAAAATACGATTTCTAATTAATTAAAAATTAATTTTTTTCATCCGAACGATGCCCATTGCCAACAATCAGGTAAAAATACCTGATTGCAATAGCGCTTTCCTGTCTGCATGCCAGCATTTCAACTTAAATGTTACGAAACCATTTCATTTGCAGCCACATGCCTCCATTATAGGCCCCAAACAATAAACCCCTTGGCTTGTTTTGTTAGGAAACGATAAATTTATGAGATCAATTTGGAAAGGGGCCATTGGCTTTGGCTTGGTTAATATACCAGTTAAGCTCTATTCAGGTGTTCAAAACAGCAATCTTGATTTGGATATGCTCGATGAACGCGACCATGCCAAAATCAGGTTTCAGCGCGTGAACGAAGATACCCATAAGGAAGTTCCTTACGACAGGATTGTACGGGGCTATTTTTTGAAGGACCGCTACATCATACTGGATGAACATGATTTTGAAGAGGCCGCTCCCGAAAAGAACAAAATCATTGAACTCGAAAATTTCGTTGATATTCAGGAAATCAGTCCCATTTATTACGAAACCTCCTATTATACCGAACCCGAAAAGCAGGGTGTAAAAGCCTATGCCCTTTTGCTCAAGGCACTCGAGAAATCCAAAAAAGCCGGTATTGCCCGTTTTGTGCTTCGCAATACCGAAAACCTATGCGTGATCCATCCCATGGATGGGGTTATTGTAGTTACCAAGATGAGGTTTCAGGAGGAAATCAGGGATATGAAAGACCTTAAAAAAGTAGACGACAGCTCCATCACCAAAAAAGAAATGGACGTGGGCTTGGCCCTGATCAAACAATATAGTTCCAAATTCGATATCAGTGCATTTAAAGACGAATACAGCGCAGAACTACTCAAGATCATCAAGGCGAAGGCCAAAGGCAAACGCGTGGTGGTAAAGAAAATAAAGCCCCAAAAAGTAACCAGCGACAACCTGTATGACCAATTGATGAAAAGCTTGGGCAACAAGAAACAGGCATAAGCGCATATGCTTGTAGAACCGATGAGCCGGGTCTAATACTTCTTGCGCCAACCCATCATTTACATCATAGCCTCACTCTGCCTTGCGTTGCTTATTGATGATTTTTACCAAGTCGATTCCCTTGCCTAAAACCGGCTTAAAGATATCGCCCATGGCTTCTACCCTCCCTACGGCATTAAAAATGGTAAAATCTTTCATTTTTAGGCCTTTTTTCACTTCGTCCCAATGCAAAGGCATGGATACGGTGGCGCCGGGTTTGGGCCTTACCGAATAGGGCGCGGCAATAGTGGCTTGGGCCCTATTCTGCAAAAAATCGAGATACATTTTGCCTTTCCTATCGGCCACGGTTCTTTCTAAACTTGTATATTTTGGCAATTCGCGATGCACTAGGCTAACAATTACACGTGCAAACTCTTTCGACTGTTCGTAAGTATATTTTGCACCCAATGGAATATAAATGTGTAATCCGGTAGAGCCACTTGTTTTGCAGTAACAAGGTACGTCCATACCATCAAGCACCTGTTTGGTTACTTGTGCAGCCTCGATCACCTGATCGAAGGAATTTTGATCGGGATCTAAATCGATAATGCACCAGGTTGGATGATCAGGTTTTTTAATGGTACTGTTCCAGGGATTCATTTCTATGCAGCCCAATCCGGCCATGTAAAGCAAGGTCGCTTCGTTGTTGCCCAGCAAAAAGTGCTTGTCTTCGTCGCTATCGCTGCTATGGTATAAATAGGTATCCATCCAATCGGGCACCTTGCCAGTAACGTCCTTTTGGTAGAAACTGTGACCGGTAATGCCATTTGGAAAACGGTTGAGCGATTGAGGCCTGTCTTTGAGATAGGGCAACAGGTAGGGCGCTATCTGATAATAATAATTGATCAGTTCTCTTTTGCTGATCTGCTCTACTGGCCAGAAAATCTTTTTGAGGTTGGTAAATTTCAATTCGTGTCCGCCTATTTTTTTTACCTGCGTCTGTTCGCTGGGGTTGAGCAATGTTTTTCGTTTGCTTCCCTTTGCAGGCTTAACCAACTTGTCGGCAATTGATGCACCGACCACTTCTTTTGTCTCTTTTTCCTTTTCCAAAATTACCTCCTTTGCCTTTTTGTCTTCGCGCATGCCCTCAAAAGAAGGATGGCGCATGATACCATCGCTGGTCATTTCCGTAAAACTTACTTCACAGATCAGTTGGGGCTTGAGCCAAGTTGCCGTAGCGTGTGGCGGGTTGGGCCTAAAACGGCTAGGCTTGTTTACATCGGGTTTGGTATCAAACGGTGGTTTATCGATTACCAAGGGTTCAAAAAGCTCCAACATTTCTTTTTGTACTTTCTGATTAAATCCGGTACCTATTTTGCCAGTGTAAATAAATTTGCCTTTCTCATAAACCCCAACCAACAGTGCGCTGAAAGGCTTGCTGGTGCCCTCGTTCTTGGTATAGCCACCTATAACTACTTCCTGTCTTTTGTTAGCTTTTATTTTTAGCCAATTTGCGGTCCGGTGGTCGGTCTCATAAAAACTATCTTTACGTTTGGCCATAATGCCTTCCAGACCTATTTTTTTGGCAGCCTCCAAAAATTCGGTGCCCGAAGTTTCAAATGCCTTGCTAAACTGGATAAGCGGGTTTTCCGGCACCAATTGCTGTAAAATGTTTCTGCGCTCGGTCAACGGGAGGGCCTTCAGGTCGTAGCCATCATACCACAGGATATCGAAC
>JBCNPG010000178.1:0-6375 GCA_039593445.1 Pedobacter sp. | reverse complement strand
GAGTTGCCGAGGGTGCTCAGGTTAAGCTGCTGACCGTTCTGCGCGTTAAGCAGGCCCTGAATGCCGTCCAACCAGCTACACTTTGCTCCGTATAAACTGCTCTTGCTCGATTCTTCGTTCAATTCGAAAAAAATAGCCTCGTTGCCACGGTTCCATGCGGTATGGATCCATCGGGGCTTTAACCGAAAATTGATAGACCTGAGGCAGGAGCTTATCTTTACAACGCTTATCATCGATGCCAGCCTTAAAGATTACCAAATTAGGCGCTATCAGGCCGAGGCAAATAAAATTGGGATTTCCGTCCATGTTTTAAAGAAAAATAATTCATATTTGATCGACCTTTAGCATACCAGATATGAACGAAGCACTTGTTTTATACCAAACAGCCGATAGGATTGCCACCATTACCTTAAATAGAACCGAAAAACGTAACGCCTTAAATCCGGAGCTGGTAAGTGAACTGACTGCTTGTTTTTTGCGGGCAGCCGAAGATGAAGAAGTTAAGGTGGTGGTGCTCAAAGCAAATGGCGCTGTATTCAGTGCCGGTGCCGATCTAGCCTACCTGCAGCAGTTGCAACAGAACAGCTACGAAGAAAACCTGGCGGATTCAAACCACCTGAAAAAGCTTTTCACCACCATTTACGATTTGCCCAAGGTAGTTATTGCGCAGGTAGAGGGCCATGCCATAGCTGGAGGCTGCGGACTGGCAACTGTATGCGACATTATTTTTTCAGTTCCTGAAGCCAATTTTGGCTACACAGAAGTGAAGCTGGGCTTTGTTCCGGCCATCGTTTCGTGTTTGCTGATGCGCAAAACCAGTGAAACCATTGCCAAACGCCTATTGCTTACCGGCGAGCTCTTTTCGGCCGAACAGGCGCTTGAGTTTAATTTGATAACTTTTGTAACAAAAAAGGAAGATATTGCTCAAAAGGTAAATGATTTTGCATTAGATTTGTGTAACAACGCTTCGGCAAACTCTTTGGCCGTGACGAAGGAATTGATCAACAGAACAACAAATCCTTGGCTAGACCAAAGCTTGGAAAAAGCGGTACAGCTAAATGCCAAGGTGAGAGAAAGCAGCGACTTCAAAAAAGGAGTGGCATCTTTCTTGAGCAAAGAAAAAATTAAATGGTAAAATAAATTCTAAAACTAATATTATGTTCAAATTCATGAAAACGGGCGTTTTGGCCGGAATCTTAATCGCTACGGCATTTGGTGCCCAGGCTCAGAAAAAAATAAACGAAGGGTCAATTACCTATACTTTGGAGTATGGCCTTACGCCGGAGCAAGAACCAATGGCTGCCCAATTACCTAAGGAAACCAAAGTTAAATTCAACGGAACCATTTCTAAAATGGAGCTGGAACAAGGTCCTGCAACCATTACCGTATTGCGCGATGGCACAACCAACAACGGATTGATCTTAATTGATGTTCCTGTTGCCCAAATGCAGTTTGCCGTTAAACAAGGAAAAGAAGATTACGAAAAAGCGAAAGCCAACTCGCCAAAACTAAGCGATTTCAAAGCTACTGGCGAGAAAAAAATGATCGGTGCCTATAATGCTGAAAAATACACCTACAAAGACGATAAAGGCGGAAGCTATGAGCTTTGGGCTACTACAGACCTAGAATTGCCTGCAGGTTTTTCTGGTGAAGACTTTAAAGATGTAAAAGGTGCTTTATTGAAATTTACCCGTTTCCAAAACGGTGTTAAAACCACTTTGACCTTTAAAAACGTTGCCGAAGAAAAAGTTGGTCCACTTACTTTAGATGTACCTAGCGGCTACGAAGTAAAAACCATGGAAGAAATCATGGCTATGCAAAATGGCGGTGGCGAATAGTCGCTGAGCAACCCATTTGTTCAAATCAGGCTTTTATATTGGCTTTTTTACTAAATTAGTGGCCAATGTTTAAAAGCCTGATTTTTTTTGTCCGTTTTTTTATTTTTTGGCTCCTGTTTTTTGCCTTCGATAGATTTATTTTTCTATTTATCTTTCACAAAAAACTGCGCGATATCCCGCTTGGAGAGAAGCTAGCTACCTTTTATCATGCCCTGCGCCTTGATCTTTCTATGGCTGCCTACATTACCATCATCCCCCTGCTGGTCTTTATTTTTTGGTATTTGGGCAAAAAACGAGTGGTACAATTTAAATGGTTGCGAACATACGATATCGTACTGATTGCGCTGTTCAGTCTGCTGGCCACGATCAACTTTAATGTTTACCGCGAATGGGGCAATAAAGTGAATGCCAAAGTACTTTCTTTCGTTTTCGAAACGCCAAATGAAGCCCTAGCTTCGAGTGCTTCTTCCCCGTTGCTGTTGAGTGCAGTAGTATTTACTTCCCTGTTGCTGATTGGCCTTTACCTGCATCGCGTAATCGTTAGGCAACAAATTACTTTTGTCCAAGCGCCAATTTGGCTTAGAGCCGTAGTGGCCATTTTGCTTTTGGGCTTCAACTTCCTCCTCATCAGAGGTGGCGTGGATGTTGCTCCGAACAGTCAAAGTATGGCCTATTTCTCGAAAAACGAGATTTTGAACTACGCCTCTCTTAACACGGAATGGAATTTGGTATCGAGCATTTTGGCTTCTACCAAAACCAACAAAAACCCTTACCGCTATTTCGACGATGCCCAAGCCCGACAAACCGTGGCCGAACTGTACAAGGTGCAAAAAGACACGACCATTTCTATACTCAAGAACAACAAGCCAAACATTGTTCTTTTTATCCTAGAGAGCTTTACAGCCGACCTTACCAAGACTTTAGGCAACGAAGATGGAATTACGCCCAACTTTGACAACCTGATCAAAGACGGCGTATTGTTTAGCCAGATTTATGCAGCGGGCAACCGTACAGACAAGGGCCTGATTGGTACCTTAACGGGTTTTCCTACCCTGGGCACCGGTAGCATTGTGAAATGGCCCGAAAAAATGCAAAAAATACCGGCAATCAGTCAAAAGCTGTTTCAAAATGGCTATCAAACCTCATTCTTTTATGGTGGCGAATCTGAATTCGACAATTACAAAGCCTTTATCCTAAGCCATAATTACCAGAAGCTGACCGACAAAAATAGTTTCGATAAAAAAGACATGAATTCTAAGTGGGGTGCTTATGATGCCCTGGTTTTTGACAAGCAGCTCCAAGCCATGAACCAGGAGAAGCAGCCGTTTTTCTCTACCATCCTGTCGCTAACCAACCACGAACCTTTCGAATTGCCGGTTAGGCCGCGATTTGGAAACAAAGACATCATCCAAAAATTTAAAAGCACGGCCTACTACACCGATTCGTGCATCAATGCCTATCTGCAAAATGCCAAGAAACAGCCTTGGTACGCCAATACGCTTTTCATTTTTGTGGCCGACCATGGACATTTGTACCCGAAAAACAAATTTGAGATTTTTGAACCCCAACGCTACCATATTCCTTTGCTTTTTTATGGCGATGTGATTAAAGACGAATTTAAGGGAAAGGCCTTTAACCAAACTGGAAGTCAGCAGGATATTGCAGCCACCTTATTGGGGCAACTTGGAATCAATGCGAAGGACTTTATATGGAGCAAAAACCTGCTCAACCCCTATTCGCCTCATTTTGCCTTTTTCAGCTGGGACAATGGGTTGGGCTTTGTTAACGATGGCCATTGTGTGACCTTCGACAATATCGGCAAAAGCATTTTATACAACAACGATCCGAAAAACGCAGCGCAGACCGACAAAAACCTTAAATTAGGCCAGTCCTATTTACAAACTGTTTATCAGCAATTTATCAAACTCTAAAACGCATACAACAATTAAATTATATATGAAAATAACCAAGTATTTAATGGCCATTGCGGTTGTTGCTTTGTTGGGCAGCCACCAGGCAAAGGCACAGGGCCGTGGCGGTGTTAACTGGACCAAAGACGGCAGCGGCTATTACCAAAATGTTGGCGGAGAAATCGTAATGATTACTTTGCCCAAAAGCGACAGAAAAACGGTAATTGGTAGAGAATTGCTAACGGCCAACGGCAAAACAATTCCTGTAAGAAGCTTTCAGTTGAGCGACGACGGCACCAAGGCGCTCATTTACACCAACACCAAAAAAGTTTGGCGCCAAGATAGCCGTGGCGATTATTGGGTGGCCGATATAGCCAACAACAAACTGACCCAAATTGGCAAGGACAAACCCGCTTCTTCGCTCATGTTTGCCAAGTTTTCGCCAGATGGCTCGAAAGTAGCCTATGTAAGCGGGCATAACCTTTACGTAGAAGATCTGGCAACAGGCACTTCAAAGGCGCTAACCACCGATGGTACTTCGAGAATGATCAATGGTACCTTCGATTGGGTTTACGAAGAAGAATTTGCCTGTTTGGATGGCTTTAGATGGAGCCCCGACGGCAAATCGATTGCCTACTGGCAAATCGATGCCACCAAGATCAAAAACTTTCTCATGATCAACAATACCGATTCGATCTACTCTTTTACCATTCCGGTCGAATATCCAAAGGTTGGCCAAGATCCTTCGGCCTGCAAAATCGGCATTGTAGATATTGCCACGGCAAAAACGAATTGGCTGGCTATTCCGGGCGACAACGTACAACACTACATTCCGCGCATGGAATGGATTCCGAATAGCAACGAAGTCATTTTGCAGCAATTGAACCGCCAGCAAAACGAAAGCATCCTATTCGTAGCCGATGCCGGAACAGGCAAAGTAAGCCAAATCTATAAAGAAAACGACAAGGCTTGGATTGATGCTACCGATGGCTGGGTTTGGCTAAACGGCAACAAGGAATTTGTTTGGCAGAGTGAAAAAGATGGCTGGACGCACCTTTACCGCATTAGCAAAGATGGCAAAAAGGAAAGCCTGATAACCAAGGGCAATTATGATGTGATCAGCGTAAGCCTGATAGATGAAAAGGAAAATACCGTTTATTTCATGGCCTCGCCTACCAATGCCACCCAAAAATACCTCTACAAAACCAAACTGGATGGCAAAGGCAAACTGGAAATGGTTACGCCATCGGTTTTGCCAGGCACACACAGCTATTCTATTTCGCCCAACGGCCTATTTGCGCGCCACAGCTACAACAGCGCTACCGTAAGTCCTGTTGCCGAGTGGATGAACTTCAAAACCAACAACCCACTTACTATGGAAGGCAGCATTACCAACCAATTGGCCAAGCAGCAGCCTTCAAAAAACAAGGTAGAATTCTTCAAGGTAACTACCGAAGATGGCATTGAAATGGATGGATGGATGAAAAAACCCGACAACTTCGATATCACCAAAAAATATCCTGTGGTTTTTTATGTGTATGGCGAACCTGCTTCGCAAACCGCGGGCGACGTATTTGGAGCTGGACGAAACTTCTTGTATAACGGCGATATGGCCAAAGACGGCTACATCTACATTTCGATGGACAACCGTGGCGCACCAGTGCCTAAAGGAGCCAACTGGCGCAAAAGCATTTACAAAAACATCGGCGTTATCAATATCCGCGACCAAGCCATGGCGGCCAAAAAACTATTGGCTACCAATGCCTTTATGGATAAAGACCGTGTAGCAGTTTGGGGCTGGAGCGGTGGTGGTTCTTCTACCCTCAACCTCATGTTCCAATATCCGGAAATCTACAAAACAGGTATCGCAATCGCTGCCGTGGGCAACCAGCTTACCTATGACAACATTTACCAGGAGCGCTACATGGGCACACCATTCCCAAGCACAGAGGCTTATGTAAAAGGATCGCCAATTACCTACGCCAAAAACCTGCAAGGCAATTTGTTGTACATCCACGGTACTGGCGACGATAACGTACATTACCAAAATGCCGAAATGCTGATCAACGAACTGATCAAAAACAAGAAGGTATTCCAAATGATGAGCTATCCTAACCGTACCCACAGTATATCCGAAGGTCCAGGCACCAGCGAGCACCTATCTTTAACCTATACCAAATTCTTGAAAGAAAACTGTCCTCCGGGAGGAAGATAAGCAGCTTTCATAAAAAAGGCCTCTATTTACATGGAGGCTTTTTTTTTTGTAAAATTAAATTTCGATATGAAGCACGGCCATAGCCACAAGCAATGCCGTACCGAAGCTCAGCAGCGTACCGATCAACACATATTCGGTTAGTTTGATATCATGGGCATCCTTTAAATCGCCAAACCTGAAAATAGATTTTGCGGCCAACAAAAAGCCAACGGCCTCAAAATGATGGGTACAGACGAATAGATAAATTAGCAATCTTTCTAAAATGCCAATAAACTTGCCCGCATTTTGCAGGGAAGCCGTTCCGCCGCCTGTGTATTTTTATTGATTTAGGATGCGAGAACAAGGAACAAGTTGAAGAATTAGGTGTGCACGTTGGATGCGTGATTACATATCCAGATGAGTTTATGATTTT
>JBCNPG010000177.1:0-6402 GCA_039593445.1 Pedobacter sp. | reverse complement strand
TGGCCCAACTGGCTTCTTTTAAAACCTGTTGGCGAAGCGTCGCCTTAATCTCGCCTCTAAAATCGTCGGCCTTAAAACTGCTGCAGACCAAACCAACTGCAATAAAAATTGTTAGGTAAAATCTACGGAAACTGGGTATAGGCACAAAGGGTGGAACAAATCTCATTTTATGGGTTTTTTGGTAGGCCATGAATAAAAATGCGTATATTTCGTAAATATCTAATTAATTAAGTTAAAAGAAAAATTGCCTTGTTTTAGCATTTAAACCAATGAATTATAAGCGCCTTCAAGAAGAAGTTGAAAAACACGTGCTGGCTTATTTCAGTACACACCACGACGAAAAACTTGTTTACCATAACCTAGACCATACCCGAGACGTGGTAAAAGCCACCGTGCAGATTGCCAACCATTACCAATTAAACGACAAAGATTTTTTTATTGTTTACGCTGGAGCATGGTTTCACGATACCGGCTATTTCGAAGATCCTGCCAACCATGAGCAGAAAAGCGCAGCACTGGCTGGCGAATTTTTGAAAGCGCAGGAGGTGCCGGCAGAAGTTCAGGATGCTGTTGCACAGGTTATCCTGTCTACCAAAATGCCTCAAAAACCGACCAATCAGCTTGAAAATATTTTATGTGATGGTGATCTTTTTCATCTCGGCAACGAAAACTTCAGGAAAAAAGGCAAGTTGATGCACAAGGAGGCCGAACTCCTTTACAATAAGCACATCAGCAAAATGGAATGGCGTAAAAAAGACATCGCCTTTCTCGAATCGCACCATTACCATACCGATTACTGCAACCTGTTGCTCAACGATCAAAAGGCCAAAAATATAGCCAAGCTCAAAGCCAAGTTGGTTGAAGACGAAGCCGAACAGGTTATGGCTGATGCCCAAAAGAATAGAGCAGAGCAAGGGCCTAAACAGGAAAAGCTGCGCAAGAACAAAGACAAAGAAAGGCCTGATAAGGGTATCGAAACCATGTTCAGGATTACCTCGGGCAACAACCAGCGCCTCAGCGATATGGCCGACAACAAATCGCAATTGCTCATTACCGTAAACTCCATTATTCTTTCGCTTATTGTGAGTTTGGTACTCAGAAGGCTCGAAGACAATGCCTTTCTCATCGTACCTACTTTTATTTTGCTCATGGTGGCGCTTTCGTGCATTATTTTTGCCATTCTGGCTACCAGGCCATCCATCCCCAATGGTGTATTTACCGATAACGACCTCGACCGCAAAAAGGTAAACCTGCTTTTTTTCGGCAATTTTTACAAGATGGCTTTGCAGGATTATTCGAGGGGAATGATCAAGGTGATGAACGATAAGGAATTTTTGTACGGCACGCTCATTACCGATGTGTATTCGCAAGGGGTAGTGCTTGGACGCAAATACAAGTTGTTGCGTACGGCTTACAACATTTTTATGTATGGATTGATCACGGCGGTGCTTGCTTATGTGATTTCTTACGTTGCTTACGGTAAATTAGACTAACCATGCACCATACCAGAGTTGAAGATGCTTTTTTTGATAGGGATCTAAGCTGGCTCACCTTTAACCAAAGGGTGTTGCAAGAGGCAGGTAGAACCACCGTTCCCTTGTTGGAACGTATCAAGTTCCTGTCTATTTATTCGTCTAACCTCGATGAGTTTTATCGGGTTCGCATGCCTGTGCTTTTGGCCTTGGCCAAATTGAGCAAAAAGGAAAACAATAAGGTCAATGTGGATGAAAACCTGCTCGATAGGGCCAATGAAGCCATATTGCAGCAACAGCAGGAGTATGGCAGGATTTTAAAAACAAACATCATTCCCGAACTGCGGGACCATCATGTGCAGCTCATTTACGACGAAGAAATACCGGCACAGTTGGATGAAGAGATAGAACGCTACTTTTTAAGCCAGGTATTGGCTTTTTTGCAGCCGGTTGACCTGGCTGAGGCCAAATCGTCTTTCTTTCCCAACAATAACGAGCTTTACCTGCTTGTTAACCTGAACAGGGGCGCAGAGGAAAAAACCTTTATCCTGAATATTCCCTCCAATGAACTGCCGCGCTTTTACAAAATAGGCAAGGGCGAGGAGACTTTCATTGTGTTTTTGGACGATATCATCAGGTGCAACCTCAAACGCCTGTTTAGAGATGCCACCATTACAGGCTGCTTTAGCTTCAAGATTACCCGCAATGCCGAAATCGATCTTAAAGACGAGTATGCGGGCAATTTAGCAGAGCAGATTGAAAAACAGTTGCAAAAGCGAGATTTTGGCTTGGCAACCAGGTTTTTATACCAGCCGGGTATACCGCAAGCCACACTCGATTTGCTTACCGATAAGCTGAATCTGCAAAACGCCAACCTGGTTGAAGGTGGCTGTTACCACAACCTGAAGGATTTTTCTTCATTTCCGGTTAACGTGGCAAGTTTATCAAATGTGTCATGGCCTAAAATTGCCTATCCGCCAATTGTAAAAGACCAGTCTATTTTCGACCAGATTTTAGCCAAGGACATCCTCATCAACCCGCCATACGAATCGTACGACAGTGTGTTGCGCTTTTTTAACGAGGCCGCTACCAATTCCGATGTAGAAGAAATCTATGTCACGCTTTATCGCGTAGCCAGCGATTCGAAAATTGTAAACGCCCTGATCAGCGCGGCCAAAAATGGTAAAAAGGTTTTTGTACTGGTTGAGCTCAAGGCCCGTTTTGACGAGGCCAACAATATTAAATGGGCCAAGAAAATGAAAGAGGCCGGTGTAGAGATCATCTACAGCGTAACGGCTTTGAAAGTACATGCCAAAATTGCATTGGTTAAAAGAAGGGCAGGCCTGAGAACCAGCTATACCGGACTTTTTGCCACTGGGAATTTTAACGAAACCACGGCCAATTTTTATACCGACCACATTCTTATGACGGCGCATCAGGGCATGTTGCGCGAAATGGAGCTGGTGTTCATCTTCTTGGCCAAAAGGGAGAAGCCAACCAATCCGGATCTGATCAGGTTCGATTACCTCTTGGTAGCTCAATTTAACCTGCAACAGGCCTTTTTGGCATTGATAGATAGAGAAATAGCCGAAGCCCAGCAAGCAAGGCCTGCTTCGATCATCATCAAATTGAACAATCTCGAAGAAAAAATACTCATTGGTAAGCTTTACGAAGCTTCGCAGGCCGGCGTAAAGATACAGCTTATTGTAAGGGGTATTTGCAGGCTCGAACCCGGCGTAAAGGGCATGAGCGAAAACATTTCGATCAGGAGAATTGTTGACCGTTATCTGGAACATGGCAGGGTATTTGTCTTCCACAATGGCGGCAAGGAAGAAATTTATTTGGGCTCGGCCGACTGGATGAATAGGAATATCTACCGCAGGATCGAAGTTTGTTTCCCGGTTCTCGACCAAGAGATTAAGGATGAAATCAAAGCGATGATCAATTTGCAACTGGCAGACAATGTGCAGGCCGTAACTTTAGACAAAAACCTGAATAATGTTCCGATTGTGGTTAAGGGAGAACCCGAACAATCGCAATACCGTATTTATCAATTTTTAAAGCAAAAATATGAAGAACAACGTGGCTAAAAGATATCAAATGACCTGGATTGCATTGGCCTTTTTGGGTGCCATGCAGCTGTCGTGTGCACAAACCAAGAGCAAAGGCCCGGCAAGTCCACCGGGTTACGACCTGAGCAAGCCCAAAAAATACAGTATGCCAGATGTGCTGCAGGAAATCTCGGGTATTGCATTCGATAAAGGCGATAACAAGATCGTTTATGCCGAACAAGACGAAGAGGGCAAGATTTTTCGCCTGCCTTTGGGTACCAAGAACGAAGTAGCTACCAAGTTTGCCGGCAAAGGCGATTATGAAGATATCGCCATTAGCCAAGGTTGGGCTATTTTGTTAAAAAGCAATGGCCACTTGTATACTTTTCCGCTCAGCGAAACCCAAAAGCCTGAAGCAGCCCATGTGCAGAAAATAGAGAGCGCCTTACCAAAAGGCGAGTACGAAGGCATGTTTGCCAACCAAACTACCGGCGATTTGTACGTGCTTTGCAAAGACTGCAAAATAGATCGCGGCAAGAAACAGGCCAGCGGCTATATTTTCTCGCTCCAAACCAATGGTAGCCTTAAGCCAAAAGGCACTTTTGTGGTCGACGCCAGCCAGATTGATAAACTGTCGGGCAAAAAAAAGGGGGCTTTCCATCCTTCGGCTTTGGCCATGAATTTAAAAACCAACGAATGGTATATCGTATCGAGCGTAAACAAGGCGCTTGTGGTAACCGATGCCAAATGGAAAATCAAAAACGTATACCACTTGAGCTCAAATGTATTTAACCAGCCCGAGGGCATTGCTTTTGATACGGATAACAACCTGTACATCTCTAACGAAGGCAGCGAAACCCAACAAGGCAATATCTTGAGATTCGATTTTAAAAAACCTTAAATTTATAGCAGCAACCATTCTGTTAACGTTCAAATAGCCCGCATGTTGAGAAAAGTTACCCTATCTGTTTTTTTATTGTTTGTAAGCTTGTTTGCCTTGGCCCAAGAAGAGGTAAAATACCGTGTTATTTTAATCGGCGATGCGGGCGAAATGAATACTGGCCAAATGGAATCGCTTAAAAATGCAGCTAAGCATGTGATCAAGGGCAAAACAACCACGCTTTATCTGGGCGATAACATCTATCCGACAGGAATGGCCATTCCGGGTTTTGGCGACGAACAGGAAACCATCAAGATTTTACAGTCGCAGTTTCAGCCCATGCGCGATGCCGGTGCTGCCGTTTTTTTCATCCCGGGCAATCACGATTGGGATAAATCTGGCCCCAACGGATTAGCCAAAATCAAGAGGCAGAGCGAATACCTCGAGTCGCTGGGCGATCCGCTGCTCAAGCTCATCCCATCCAACGGCTGTCCAGATCCTATTGCCATCAGGCTTACCGATAAACTTACCATTATCGCTTACGACAGCGAATGGTGGCTTTTTCCCTATAATAAACAAAACCCGGCGGCCGATTGCGATTGCCAAACCAAAGATGCGATCATTACCCGCATGAACGACCTGATGGAGCAAAACCGCGACAGGATGATTTTGCTGGCTTCGCACCACCCTTTTCAGAGCTACGGGGCACATGGTGGCTATTTTACCTGGCGCAATCATTTGCTGCCTTTAACCCTGCTCAATAAAAACCTGATTATTCCCTTGCCGGTTATCGGTTCGGTATACCCTTTCCTGCGTTCAACCCTGCTTAGCCCCGAAGATTTGAACCATCCGCTGTATAAAGACATGATCAAAAGCGTAAACAGTGTTTTTGGCGAAAAGCCAAATGTGGTTTATGTGGCGGGACACGAGCATGGACTGCAGCTGATCAAAAACAAACAATTGCAGATTGTAAGCGGTTCGGCCTCAAAATGGTCGCCCAACAAAAAGGGAAAATATTCGCTTTTTAATGAATATCGCCAAGGGTATGTCATTGCCGATCAGTTGATGAACAACGATATGCGGTACGACTATTATGTTTATGCCGATACGGGCGTAGTGAAGGTTTTTAGCTATACGCAGCCTTACAAAGAAGTTGTAGCGGCCAAAAAGAACGAATACAAGGTGATCAAGGCCGATAGCATCAGCGTGAAGGTGCATCCTGCTTACGATAGCGTGGGCAAATTCCATCGCTATTTGTTTGGCGAAAACTATCGCAAAGACTATGCAATGGAAACAAAATTTCCAGTATTGCGCATTTCTGAGTTTAAAGGAGGCCTGAAGCCAACACAACTGGGTGGGGGCAACCAGTCGCGCTCGTTAAGGCTCGAAGATAAAAACGGCAAGGAATGGGTGCTGAGAAGCGTGGAGAAGTATCCCGAAGTACTGTTGCCACAGGGATTGAGAAATACTTTTGCCAAAGACATCCTGAAAGACAACATGTCGGCCCAACACCCTTTTGGCGCTTTGGTGGTACCGCCACTGGCCGAAGCGGTTAACGTACCTCATAGCAACCCCATCATCGCTTGGGTGTCGCCAGATCCAAACCTGGGCGACTACATGAATGCTTTTGCCAACACACTTTGCCTGCTCGAAGAGAGGGAGCCCTTGGGAAATTCAGACAATACGACCAAAATGTTCAAAAAGCTAGACGACGACAATGACAATACCTACGATGGTGCCTTGTTGTTGCGGGCGCGTGCGCTGGATGTGATGTTGGGCGATTGGGACCGTCATGAAGACCAATGGCGCTGGAAGCCCGAAAAGGGAGAAAAGGGGTCGAAATACCTGGCTGTTCCAAGAGACCGCGACCAGGTTTTCTTCAGTTCTGATGGTTTAATCCAACGTTATGCCCAAGGCTCGTCGTTGTTGCCGATGATGCAGGGCTACGAACGTAACATCAAACGCATCAACTGGTTTTTATGGGAAGGCAGGGCTATGA
>JBCNPG010000176.1:0-6403 GCA_039593445.1 Pedobacter sp. | reverse complement strand
GAAGGCGACTTAATTTTAAGTCGCTTTTTTTATGCAATTCAGGCTATGCTGTCATCCTGTTTAAAACTAAACACATATGGCAACACTTACTACTCCTCAAAATGGCAAGGCCGTAAAGGGAAGAACCGCAACACTTGCTCCGAATGTTGACTTAACTGCTATGGTCGATCTGGCATTTCTGCTCATTACATTTTTTATGCTCACTACTTCATTAATTAAGATGAAGGCGATGGAAATTGCCAAGCCGGTTGATAGCAAGGTGCCGATTGTTTTGGCGCAATCAAGAACCATGACTATCATTTTGGGCAAAAACGACCAGGCAGTTTATTACATGGGCGAACCAGATAAAGCCGTTATGCATCTAGCCAGTATGGCTACTATTCAGAAGTATATTTTGGAGGGAAAGCAACAGGTAGCCAAAAATCATCAAAACGATCCCTCAAAATTTATGACAATCATTATCAAGCCTACAAGCAATTCCAACTATAAGAATTTTGTAGATGCGATTGATGAGGTGCATGTCGCCAATGTAGAATCTTATTTTATCGATGATGAAAATATCCTGGAGCGGGAGCGTGCATTCATGAAAGAAAAAGGGTTATAACCAAAGTCCAAAACCGGCATTGCTTTGTGCGTGCCGGTTCTGGTTTAATGATCTGATTGGACTCAGCTTTCGCTATTGCCAGCCGCGGCGCAGGCCGCATCCGCGATGGCACCACAGTCATCTCCTTCATCACAGGAGATGCAAACTACAGCTCCATTGCTGCATTGGATCACAACAAACTCGCTTCCGCCACCTAGAATGGATTTTTGTTCTGCTTTGCTCAGGGCTTTGCCCAAATTCATGGTCTTTTTCATGATTTGATTTTTTGGTTAAAAAAATAAGGACGATTACAGCCTTTGGTTGAGAGGCTGTTTTAAAGATAAATGTTTCGCCTCGGCTTTAGTCCGATTGACAAAATATTGAACAAAAACAAAAAGCCTCCGATTATTCGGAGGCTTTCCCTGTATTGGATTGATGAATGGCTATAAGCCGAAAGCGGCTTTAACCTGGTCAACGAAATCGAGTTTTTCCCAAGTAAACAGTTCAACTGTAACTGTTTTTTCTTCGCCATTTGGAGATTTGAATGTTTTGGTCACGGTTTCAGGCTTGCGGCCCATATGTCCGTAGGCAGCGGTTTCGCTGTAAATAGGGTTTCTTAGTTTCAGGCGTTGCTCAATAAAATAAGGGCGCATGTCAAAGATACCTTCTACGATTTTGGCAATCTCGCCATCTGTCTTGTTTACCTTGCTGGTGCCATAGGTATTAATGTAGATACCCATTGGTTGGGCTACGCCAATAGCATAAGATACCTGAACCAGGATTTCGCTGGCTACGCCTGCCGCTACCAAGTTTTTGGCAATATGGCGCGTGGCATAAGCCGCGCTTCTGTCTACCTTGCTTGGGTCTTTGCCCGAGAAAGCACCTCCTCCGTGGGCACCTTTGCCGCCATAAGTATCAACAATGATTTTTCTGCCGGTTAAGCCGGTATCGCCATGCGGACCGCCAATTACAAATTTGCCTGTTGGATTGATGTGGTATTGGATGTTCTCATTGAACAAGTGTGCGTATTGCGGATATTTTTTGATGATCCTCGGAATAAGGATGCTTACCAAATCATGTTTGATTTTGGCCAGCATTTTACCTTCTTCGTCAAAATCGTCGTGTTGGGTAGAAATTACGATGGCATCAATGCGAACCGGTTTATTGTTGTCATCATACTCCAAAGTAACCTGCGATTTCGCATCTGGGCGCAAATAAGTAATTTCTTGGTTCTCGCGTCTCAAAGCGGCAAGCTCTTGCAGCAGTTTGTGCGAAAGATCCAAAGCCAAAGGCATGTAGTCGTCGGTTTCGTTGGTGGCATAGCCAAACATCATGCCTTGGTCGCCCGCACCTTGCTCTTCTTTGTTGCTTCGGTCAACGCCTTGGTTAATATCTTGAGACTGTTCGTGTATAGCCGATAAAATACCGCAAGAATTGGCTTCGAACATGTATTCGCTTTTGGTATAGCCAATTTTCCTGATTACGTCTCTTGCAATTTGTTGTACATCCAAATAGGTCTGAGATTTTACTTCTCCGGCCAAAATTACCTGTCCAGTAGTAACCAACGTTTCGCAAGCTACCTTTGATTCTGTGTCAAACGCCAAAAAATTGTCAATTAACGCATCCGATATTTGGTCTGCAACTTTATCTGGGTGGCCTTCAGATACAGATTCTGATGTAAATAAATACGACATTTTAAATAATTAAATTTTTAAATAAACTTATTATGTAAAATGGATTGATGGTCCTGTAAACAGGTGGTAAAACGATTGAAGTAAGGTTTTAGCACTTTTTTTTACGTGGTTGCAATCCCGCTACTTGCATAGCATCGCAAATCAGTCCACTTTTAACAGCTGCAAAATTACTATATATATTATTAATAGTCAAAAAATATCAATTATTTTGTGGTAACCTAATGCTAGCAATTTGTTAAAAACGAATATCTTATTCATCATTAATCCCATCTCGGGAGGTAAAAAGAAACTCAAAATACCTGCTTTGGTAGACAGTTGCCTGGACAAGACGAAGTTCAATGCCAACTATTGCTTTACCGAATATGTAGGCCATGCCTCTGAGCTGGCCGAAGAAGCGGCGAATAAGAATTTCGATGTCATTGTAGCCGTGGGCGGCGATGGTACCATTAATGAGGTAGCGGCAAAAGTGGTGCAGTCCGATAAAGCGCTCGGTATTATTCCCCTAGGTTCGGGAAATGGCTTGGCGCGTTTCCTGAAGATACCTTTGCAGGCCAAAAAGGCCATCCAATTGCTCAATGCACTTCATGTAAAACAGATAGATACCGCCAGGCTCAACGGAAAGCCATTTTTTAACATGGCCGGAATGGGGTTTGATGCCCAGTTAAGCGCTGTTTTTGCCGGTAATAAAAGCCGCGGTCTGAAAGGCTATATCGAAATGGGGCTTAAGGAAATGACCTCTTACAAGGCGCAGGCTTATGAAATAGAAATAGATGGCCAGATCTATGCCCGCAAAGCCTTTGTCATCAGCATCGCCAATTCTTCGCAATACGGCAATAACGTTTACATTTCTCCAAAATCGTCTATAACCGATGGCCTATTGGACGTGTGTATCGTAAAGCCTTTTCCTTTATATAAGCTGCCGCGGTTAGCCTACCACATGTTGCGGGCGCGAACTCACCGGTCAGACATGGTCGAGATCATCCGTGGCAAGCATATCAAAATCAGAAGAACCAAGGAAGATGCCATTCATCTAGATGGCGAACCTTCATTTATGGGCAAAGACATCGATATTGAAATATTGCCTTTATCTTTGAATATTATTACCAAGTAGCGAACTGATAAAATGAAACCGAAGAAGAATACACTAAGTGACTTGGGTGGGATTATGTACTCTACCGATCCGTCGTTTGTTTTTGAAAGCAACGCGCAAGAGGAAAATGAGGAATTAACTAACGCACAGCAGGATTTGAGGGTAATGCTCGATCGTAAGAATAGGGGTGGAAAAGCCGTTACTTTGGTTACCGGTTTTAGGGGCAGCGACGAAAAACTGGAAATATTGGCCAAAATGCTGAAGACCAAATGCGGAGTAGGAGGGGGTGCCAAAGACGGCGAGATACTGGTTCAGGGCGACTTTCGCGACAAGATTGTTTCGCTGCTTCAAAAAGAAGGTTATAAAGTGAAAAAATCAGGTGGTTAATTAGCTTATAAGTAATTGATTATCAGTTGTTTGATTGTTAGTGTATTTGCCACAATAAGTAAAATTTTTATCCAAAATGCGTTGTTTTTTGCGTTAATAACTGCTTAGATTTGCAGCATATTAACCAAATATATGAGCAACAATAGTGTACAGCAGCCTGATTTGAGCTATCTTAAATTAGATGCCAAAACAGTCAAATACCAACTTAGTGTAGCAGAGTTGGTCCAGGAAGCTTTAAAGAACGGGGAAGGTACGCTAGCTGATAGCGGTGCACTGGCCGTTGATACCGGAAAGTTTACCGGGCGTTCGCCAAAAGATCGTTTCATCGTTTGCGATTCGGTAACTGAAGATACCGTTTGGTGGGGCGACATCAACATCAAGATCAGTCCTGCGCATTTTGATTCTTTGTTTGATCGGCTAACGGCGCATCTCAGCACCAAGCAGATTTATGTTCGCGACGCCTATGCTTGTGCCAGCGAGCCTTACCGCACCAGTATCAGGGTGGTTACCGAACATGCTTTCCAGAACCTGTTTGCCAATAACCTGTTTTTAAGGTATGAGCAGGAACAGCCTCCCGCACAACCCGAGTGGACTATTATTGCTTCGCCTTCTTTCGAGGCCAATCCGGCCACGGATGGAACCAGACAAGCCAATTTTTCGATACTGAACTTTTCGAAGAAGATCATCCTGATTGGAGGTACTGCCTATACTGGTGAAATCAAAAAGGGTATTTTCTCTGTGTTCAATTACGTTTTGCCACAGCAAAAGCATACGCTATCTATGCACTGCTCGGCCAATGTGGGTGCCGATGGAGATACGGCCATTTTCTTTGGCTTATCTGGAACGGGCAAAACCACGCTTTCTGCCGATCCTCAAAGAGCACTGATCGGTGACGATGAGCATGGCTGGAGCGAAGACGCGGTATTCAATTTTGAAGGTGGCTGCTATGCCAAATGCGTAGACCTTACGGCCGAAAAGGAACCTCAGATATTCAATGCCATTAAGTTTGGCGCATTGCTCGAAAATACCAATTATTTTCCAGGTACCCGAAAGGTGGATTTTTCGAATATCGAAAAAACGGAGAACACCAGGGTCGCTTACCCTATACATTATATAGGTAATGCCCAGTTGCCGTCGGTGGCCAAAGGCCCAAAAAACATCTTCTTTTTAACTGCAGATGCCTTCGGCGTATTGCCACCCATTTCTAAGCTGACCACTGGCCAGGCCATGTTCCACTTCATCTCTGGTTATACCGCTAAGGTAGCGGGTACCGAAGCGGGGGTTACAGAACCACAACTTACTTTTTCGGCGTGTTTTGGCAAGGCATTCCTGCCTTTGCATCCGGCGCAGTATGCCAAGCTGCTTGGCCAAAAAATGGAGAAGCACCAGGTAAATGTATGGCTGGTTAATACAGGGTGGAGCGGCGGGCCTTATGGCATCGGACAACGGATGAAGCTGGGCTATACCAGGGCAATGATTACCGCGGCGTTAAATGGCAGCTTGGCCAATGCCGACTTTGTTGAACATCCAGTTTTTGGTTTGCTCATGCCAACCGCTTGTCCAGAAGTGCCGTCGGAGATCTTAAACCCGCGCAATACCTGGGATGATAAACAGGCTTATGACCACAAGGCAAACGAGCTGGCTACGGCCTTTTTGCAGAATTTTAAGCAATTTGAGGAATTTGCCGACGAAGCCATCAAAAAAGCGCTTCCCAAGGTGGTTGAAACCGTAGCCTAGCGTATTTTTTTTACATAAAATTTGTTTTTAATTAAATTTTTAGTTTTAATTGCGAAAGATTGTCTAACCATAGGCAATCTTTTTTGGTTATATACCCCGCCAACTTGCAAAGATTAGCGGCAAAACGTAACGAATTAATTGTGTAACGATTATTTAATTTGTAATTTAAATCAAAGTTATAAATTTGTTAACGCAACAATTAGTGTCAATACGCGTTGTGTGTATTACTAAAAAGATTAAATAATTTTATCTAAGTTTAAAAAACAAGTACTAAAACTAAAAACTAAAAAAATGGCAAACGCACCAAAACCAACAACAGTTAAAAAAGAGAGCTCAACTGCATCTAATCTATTTGCAACGCTGGTAATCCCTATCTGTATTATCATCGGTATTGCACTTTTCATCTTCGTACTGGGAAAACCATCTAACTTCAACATTCCACCTGATGTTGCTAAAAACAACAGCCCGGTATCATTGGCTTTCTATAACGAAGATACCCACAGCTTCTTACCACTTCAAGGAAACTATGGCGGTATGGCTTACAAAGGCGGTTTCATCGTACCAATCCTAATCGGTATGCTTTTGATGGTGTTTGTATTCTCAATTGAGCGTTTAATTGTTATTGGCAAAGCCACAGGTAAAGGAAGCCTAGATGCTTTCATCACAAAAATCCAATCGCTTTTGAGCGCTGGCAACATCCAAGCTGCTGCTGCAGAATGCGATAAACAACAAGGTTCAGTAGCTAACGTAATCAAATCTGGTCTTAAGAAATATGGCGAGATGGAAACAGAAGCTAACATGGACACCGACCAAAAATGCTTGGCTATCCAAAAAGATATCGAAGAAGCAACTTCATTGGAAATGCCAATGCTAGAGCAAAACCTGACCATTATTGCCACTTTGGTATCAGTT
>JBCNPG010000175.1:0-6459 GCA_039593445.1 Pedobacter sp. | reverse complement strand
GACTTGGGGCGGCAATTTGGTCGACATGGTTCGTTCTACACAGATCCTGAACATTGTTCACGATGACCAGCTGTGCAAAAACGCTACCGAAGTTGGTGCTTACCTCAAAGACAGACTGGAAGCACTGGCAGCCAAACACAGTCAAATGAGTAATGTGCGTGGCCGTGGCCTGCTTTGTGCCTTCGATTTTCCGAGCAAGGAAATGCGCAACAGCTTTATCCAAAAAGGCATGGACAACAACGTGATGTTCTTAGGTTGTGGCAACCAAACCATTCGTTTCCGTCCGGCCCTATGCATCGAGCAAAAACACATTGACGAAGGTATGGAAGTAATGGAAAAAATATTGCCCCAATTGTAATTCCGAAATTTGTACCCATAAAAAAGCCCCGACCAAATGGTTCGGGGCTTACTTTTTTACCTAAATTTATTTTTAAACTACTTTAAAAATTCTAATTCAAATTGGTTCAAGAACGGATTGCCATCCAGACCGTAATCTGGCAGGATCTTGATCTTCATCCAATACAACATATTGGCACCCACGGTAGTTGGTGTTAAAGGAACAGACTTGCCTACTGCATTGGGATCGGCAATTACTGAAGGCGGCACATCTGTACCCATAGCCTTCCAGGTATAGGCACCATACAGCAACATGTCATAACCACCCGGCGCTTTATTGGCAATGTAGGCATCGGTACCTTCATTATTTTGCCAATAACCAATCAGGTTGGCATAATTAGGATGCTGTGTTATGTCCTTTAAAGCAATATTTGCTTTAATGGTTGCCGCGTCTAATGCGGTATTGAAATATAATAATTCAGCACCTTGGAAATTCAAGCCTGTTCCACCAGAAAATTGCTTATAACCCAATGTTAACTTCTCTGTTGTGCTTAAGCTTTTAAGAGAACTAATGTTTAAGGTAGCATCCGGATTGCCGTCGGTGTAGGTGCTCACAGTTCTTGTGGTGCTGTTTACATATTTTACCGTCATGGTTAGCGTATGCCAATTGCCATCAAAAACGACACCACCAGCGCATTCTGGTCTATTTGTTCCGCCTCCATTCGCAGCCCCTCCAAAAGACGTTTTCCATTTTTTAGAATCGCTTTGAAACCATAGCCATCCGGTTTGTGGCTGAGAACTACTTGTATTGATCAGCGTGCTCTTCGACAAAAAACCTACATAATAGGTATCAATGTTAAATTTAGCCTGCATTTGTACGGTGAAGTCTTTAGTAGCACCTGGGTCGTATAATCCATTGTCGTTATTCACACTCGCGCCAATGGTGGTGCTATTAAACAAAACCGTATTAAAGCCTCTCTTTTTGATTTCTTCCTGTTTAAACCTTGGGTTTGAAGCAACGATAAATCCAGCCTGCGGATTGGTGCTGCTGCCACCATGGTTGGTGGTCACCATAATGAGCCAATCTTCTTTAGCGTAATTCTTTCTGGCTTTCAACGCCGTTACGATATTGCCTACGTACTCGTCGGCTTTGACGATGGCATTTTTATAATTGGCATTGCTGGCCGAAAATCCGCCATTGGCGCCCGCTATTTCCACATCCCTGAGGTTAACGAAGATGGCACCTAAGTTATCCTGTTTGTTCAAGATGTTAACCGTGCTGTCCTTCACCGCTAAATCGGTGCTTACTACTGGTGCAAAATCTGCATTCCTGAGGTAATAGCGAAGATTCGACCAAGGCGTTACCACCGCGGTTTTGGTGGCTTTAAACTGTGTAATGTAGTCTAAAACATTTCTGTAAGAAGTTACCGGCGCATGGTCGTCGCCAGTTGGATCGGCTAGCCTTTCAAAACTTTCGGTAGCAATTTGATGCTTGGCATAGCTTACGCCGGTAGCCATGCTGGCCCATGAAGAGGCGTCGGTACCCACACCGCTTTTTTGTACTTCGTACGAATATTTGGAAGTTTGCTGCAAGGTACCGATGTTGGTTGGGGCTATGCTTTTGATTTCGCTGCCGGTAACCCCATCAATGCTGATCACAAGCACTTTTCGTTGCACATCGCTAATGGGCTTCAATTCTTCGAATACAGGTGGTGGATTGTCATATTTTTTGCAACCTGCAATAGCCAATACCGAAAGCGAAATACCGGCCAAAAGTGTATAGTTGAAATATTTTTTCATCATTTCGGTTAAGGTTTAATGATATTGAATTCAGACAATGACGTATAGGTATTGGCTGTGGTATATTGATTTTTGATGACCAGTTTTACATACCTGGCGTTTTGAATGCCATTAGGGAAATTATAGTTGAACTTGGCATTGTTGTTAGGCAAGGTAAATGTTCCCATGGTAGTATAGTTGATTCCGTCTGTACTGATAAACACCTCCATGTCTTTTGCATAGGAATTGCTGTTTTGGCGTTGCGTTAGCGTTACGCCTTGTACCTGGATTGGCAATCTGCCCACCTTTAACACGATATTGATTGGGAAAGCTGTGGCATTGGTTAACGCCGGACTATACTGCGAATGCCAGTAAGTTGCGGTATTGCCATCTAACAGGTTGGCTGGAGAACCTTCTGAAGATTGGTTATTTGAAATACTCGACACAAAAGGATAAACCACTGGCGGAATGGCAGCCGTTCCTCCGGTTTTGTTCAACGGATTGTAGGTCCAGATCTGGGTAGCCAATACCGGATATTTAGCAGCAACCTTATCTCTAACCGGATCGCTGATCAAAATACCCCAAGCATCGAAGAAAGTAGCCAAATCGGTCTGGGTATAATCAGACAGCTTTTCATACACAAAATTGTGCATGGTAATGTCGCTGGTATTCAACCGTTCGGCATGTCTGGCCTGCGAGTAGAGGTAGGTCATGGCGCCATAGCCGTATTTCTCGAATATCTGTACAAAAGGCGTCATGCGCTTAAACGGATCGTTCATCGCGGCATCCAAATCAAAGTTTTTGGTACCGGTTGCGCTGGCATAGGCAATAGCTTGCGGAAAACCGCTCGATACAGCCGGGTGTAGGATGTTGTAATCAGCCCCGATCCTGTTGGCCACCTTAAAGCTGAACAGGTTATTGGTGGTTTCGCCCAATGTGCTCCAGCTCCATACCTTGCCTTGCTGACAGTTGTGACCAAATTCGTGGTAACTGCCCCACATGCCGTTGCTGGTCGAAATTTTCTTCAAGCTCGAGAAGGCACTGAACCATTCGGCATCGTTGGTGCCCACAAAAGGGAAACCAGAGTGGCCATAACCAGCCGATAACTGAATATCCAATACGCCTCTCCAAGCGCCTTGCGGACTTCTATCCCTGATGTCGGCGGCATTGTCTGAAAGGCCCATCCAACCATTGTAATCCAATTCAAATACATCGTTCCATTTGGTTAACACTGCGGTTGGATTGGTTAAAGGCTCTGAAGAACTGAAAGTGGCTATCACCTTATCCCTTGGCATCAAGAAAATTACGCGCTTGCTCCTGAACTCGAGCCAAGGAACCTGCGATGCTTTTACTTTGGCAACCCAATCGGCATCGGTGCTTTGGCCCAGGATAAAATCTGGAGAAACGCAGGCGCCAGAAATGGTAAACTCTACCGGATTTGGATAGGCAAAGCTCGCATTGATGTAAATGGTACCGCCATAAAGGTTACGGATGTAGTTGGTACCCGGATATAATTGTTGGCGGGTAAAGATCACAGGATCCCTAAGCAATGGATATTTGCCACCCAAATTATCGGTTTGGCCACCAATTTGAATACCCAAGCCCTGTATACCGGCCGGCACTACGATTTTTACCAACTCGCCAGGCGCCGCATAGTAGCCCGTACTAAATTGAGGCTGAGGCGCCACGCTGATGCGCAGGTTATCAGAAGTTTGGTCTGTAAAGTTAAGGTCCAAGGTAAACTTGGCATCTTTTACACGTGGTTCAGACTGGTCTACCAGTCCAGGAAATACGCGTGCCTTGGCATACATCGACTTATCGATAACTGCCATGTTGGTGTCTATTTTACCGTTGGCTACGTTACCAGAGTTATCGGTATATCCATCGGGAATATTGTAGCCGTATTTTTTGCAGGCTGTTGCGGCCAATAATAAAATCAGCACAGACAATTTAGTTACATGATTAAATTTCATCGTATAGCATTTTATTATTTGGTTGAATAGTTAATTGTTGGCGCATAAAGCTTACCCATCAAATTCCATTGCGACGGAATAGCGATGTTCATCCAGTTGTAGATCAGCACAGGAATATCCACTCCGTTTGGCACAGATTGATAAGCAGCCTGCGAGATTTCTGGAGAGATGTAAGGCGAAATATCACTGAACGATTTCCAGTTTGGCGTACCTACATAATTGAGGTTTACACCTTTGCCAGATGCTTCCCTGATCACGCTGCCTTGGTTATCATCGCATGGCCAGTAGCCAACCAAATTGTTGTAGTATAAATCAGTAGGCTGTTTTACTGTTTTTCTCATGTAGGGAATCAAATCGGCCTCCGGAATAGCAATGTTGTAAATGGCTACGTCTTTAATCAGCACGTTAATCGTTCCGTTCGATTCGGTTGAGTTGATATGGCCAATGGTAAACGGCACAGTTGGCGCCGACATATTTGCTGTTCCGAGGTTCAATTCGGCGCTCATCTTATCGTCGGTATAAATCTTAGCCTTGCGCGTACCATTGTTATAGATACGCATAGCTAAAGTGTGCCAAACCCCGTCTCTTACTTTTTCTCCGGCAATCTGGGTTCCGGTACCCGATACCTTCATGGTCCAGGTATCACCTGCCGAGAAGAAAACCCAGCCGGTTGTACCGCTGCCGCTTTTAAAATCCGGTGTTTTTCCTACGAATGGCGGATAAGCCGTTGACGCATGATCCATCCTCACCTTTACCATTACCGTGAACTCGCCACTGGTTCCAAAATCGCCAATCGTATTGTTACTTGCTACCGCAGCGGTATAGGCACTGTTATTACCCGAAAAGTTTGGCGCAAAACCCGAATAAGGCAAGCTGTTGATGTTGGGCTGGTCTACGCGTGTTGGACTGAATTTAGGGTTGTAGAAAGCCAAATAAGTGTTCCTAGAGGCATCGTTAAAGATATTAGAACCTGGCAGACCACCCGAAACGCTTGCACCGCCTTTGTTTGAAGCGATTACAACCAGCCAATTTTCGCCGGCATAAGTGCTTCTTGCCCTCAATGCAGCCAGTATCTCGCCAATATAGCCATCTACAGTGGTAATGGCCGAAGTATAGGCCGCAACACTTTCGGTATAGCCGTTTGCCGCACCTGCGGTTTCTATGCTATGGAATTGGGCCACCAGCAACGATGGGTTATTGGTGCTAAGCTCGGCCACAGTGGCATCCTTAACCGATTTGTCGTCGGCAAAGTTTTGTTTTAGGCTAGCATCTGCAGCCAGATTGTCGTTAAATGCCGCGGTCGAGGCAAAAGAAACCGTCCTGACATTGCCTAGGCTTTGTTTCAATCGCGTGAAAATAGTTGGCGTATTCTGTACGTTAAGTCCAGCAAAGCTTTCGCTGGTTACATTGTGCTTGGTATAGTCTACACCGGTGGTCATGGTAGTCCATGAGGCCGCGTTAGTAATTGGGTTCAGTTGGTAATCTGCCAAGCCATCGTAAGAATAAATGGCTTTGCTGGTTACCTGCGTCAGGTTGGGTGGCGCTATGGATCTTACTACCGAGCCACGCATGCCATCAACAATAATGTAAAGCACTTTTTTGGCATTGTTGCCAATTCCAGCCGTATCGTTCTTAAACTTTTGCGGCAACACGTTATCGAACTCTTTATTACAGGCCGCGTTCAGCAAAATGAAACCCAACAGGGATCCCATGCCCAATGTTTTGAAGTTAAAAACCGATTTTATAATTTTTTTCATAACCGAATAAATTAAGAGGTTAATTTGAAATGATCAATCTAAGTACGTTGTGAGGCAAGATGGTATTGAACCTCAATACATCGCCAACCAAGATTACCTGCGATCCGCTGGCAATCGGTGTTTCGATCATATCGTAAACACGTCCCTGGAAACCACCTGTATTATTATAGCCTACGGCCAATTGCCCGTTTGCTTCCAAGATCATAAAACCCTGACGGAGGTAATCGCCGTATTTGGTAAATGAACCGGCCACTAATATTTTGCCATTGTTTAACTGGGCGGCAAAAGTAGCTATACCCCCCGTAACGGCCTGTGTAGTAAATGTAGTGACGTTGCTGCCATTGGCATTGAGCAACGCCAAACCTGACGAAGGCTTATTGTTAAAGTTGGCAAACGAACCGCTGAGCATAATTTTGTCGGTTGTGGCATTGTACCTGATCGAGTACACGTCGTTATCTGCACCTGTACCTACCGCAAAAGTATTGTCTACACTGCCATCGATATTAAGGCGTATGATGTGGTTGGCCTGCACGCCGTTAAACGTACTGAAGCTGCCTACCAAAATCAGCTTGCCGTCGGCCTGCATCATGGCATCCATAATGGAACCATTGGCT
>JBCNPG010000174.1:0-6461 GCA_039593445.1 Pedobacter sp. | reverse complement strand
GTAAAGGACGCACAAGGCAAGGAAAAGATCAAGGAAGACAAATTTCTATACTATACCGATCCCGAGTTTTTTGATATTTTCAACGTAAACTGGTTATATGGCAATCAAAATAACGGATTGGCCGATCCCAATACCGTAGTGCTGGCCGAAAGCATGGCCCAGAAATACTTCGGCGATGCCCAATCGGCTATGGGCAAGCCAATTACGATCAATGGCAGTACGCTTAAAGTGGTTGGCGTGTTTAAAGACATGCCCCAAAACAGCAGCTTTCCATTAAATGTGGTCGTGAGTTTTCAAACCTATTACGCCAAAAACAATAAGGACTGGGAATCGGTGAGTTCGAGCAATGCATGCTATGCCCTTTTGAAAAAAGGAACTACCCTTGCCGATTTGCAGGCACCTTTGGCCAAGTTTAACGAAAAATACAACAAGGGAAACCTGTTGCCGGGCAACCAGAGCAACCGACTACAATCTTTAAAAGACATACATTTTGACGATCGTTATGGCAGTTTCGGAGAAAATACGATCACGAAAAAAGAGATCTATGGATTAGTCGTTATTGGGCTTTTTCTGTTGCTCACAGCCTGTATCAATTTCATAAACCTGGCCACTGCGCAATCGATTAACCGCTCTAAAGAAGTTGGGGTACGCAAGGTAATGGGCAGTGCGCGCAGACAGCTCATCTTTCAATTCCTTACCGAAACCCTGGCCATTACCCTCATCGCCTTGTTGATAGCTTGTGTCTTGTCTGAATTGTCTATCCCGCTGATGGAGAGTATACTGAACAACAAAGTCCACTTCAGCCTTTTCAAAAATCAGTCTATATTT
Source organism: Pedobacter sp. (assembly GCA_039593445.1). Classification (GTDB taxonomy): domain Bacteria; phylum Bacteroidota; class Bacteroidia; order Sphingobacteriales; family Sphingobacteriaceae; genus Pedobacter. Next base: position 5,633 of record JBCNPG010000174.1, on the reverse strand, counting down.
ATATTTATGACGGGTTTGGTGGTGTTGGTTAGCTTTTTGGCTGGCTTTTATCCGGCATTGGTTATTTCGGGCTTCAATCCGGCATTGGCCATTAAAAACAAGGTAACGGTAAATACAGGAGGCTTAAGCCTGCGGAAGATATTGGTAGTGGTACAATTTGCCATAACGGTGGTGCTGATTATTGGTACATTGGTTATCATGGACCAAATGGAATACATGCGCAAGAAACCGTTGGGCTTTAATACACAGTCGATAGCCATGGTAGGCTTGCCAAACGATAGCGCCAGCAAAACGAAGCGCGGTACGCTCAAAGAAAGGATATTGAAGATCCCTGGCGTAGAAATGGTCAGTTACTGCACCATGGCCCCGATGTCTAATAACTTGAATACAACCAGTTTTAGCTTTAATGGACAGCAAAACAAGGATTTTGAAGTACGGTTGGCTCCATCAGACGAAAACTACTTTAAGCTTTTCGGATTGCAGCTTGTTGCTGGGAAAACATTCGCTAAAAGCGATTCGGCAAATGCCTATGTGGTGAACGAAACTTTCCTCAAGCAGGTAAATATTTCCGATCCGCAAAAGGCACTGGGCAAAATTATCGATCAAAATGGAAGGAGAGCCCCTATTGTAGGCGTAGTGAAAGATTTTAACGACCAATCGTTACAGCAGCGCATTTCGCCTTTGGCTATCTATCCAGAAGCCAAGCGCTACTACAACATGGCCCTTAAAATAGACAATAGTCAAATGATGTCGGCCATGAAACAGGTAGCGCAAGTATGGAACAGTACTTTTCCGCAGGAAGTTTACGATGCGAAATTTGTAGACGAAAGCATCAACAATTACTATGAAGCAGAAAAAACCTTGGGCATGCTGTTCAAGGTATTTGCGGGCATCATTATTTTTATTTCCTTTATCGGGCTTTTCGGATTGATTTCGTTTGTAGCGGCACAGCGTACAAGAGAACTCGCCATCAGGAAAGTATTGGGTGCATCGACCCAGGAGCTGGTAAAAATGCTGAACAGCTCGTTTTTGTGGATGGTTTTTGTGGCCAACCTGGTAGCTTGGCCTTTGGCTTACCTGTTTGTTTCAAGTTGGCTATCGGGCTTTGCCTACCGCATCAATGTTAGCGCATGGCCGTTTGTTTGGGCAATGCTCATTTCCATGCTCATTACGCTCATTACCGTAAGCATCCGGTCGTACAGGGCGGCAATAGCCAATACCATTGATGCACTTAAATACGAATAATTAAACAGCAAGCGGTTGCCGGTTGGCAATCGTCATCAACAATTAATATCAAGTCAGATGATCGAACTAAAAAACATAGAAAAATACTACGCCAACAAAGGGGTAAAAAGCTATATCCTGCGTCATGTAACCACCAGTATCAAAGCTGGCGAATTTGTATCCATAATGGGCCCATCAGGTGCCGGAAAATCTACCTTGCTCAACATCCTGGGTATGCTCGAAGAACCAACTTATGGCGAATACCATTTTATGGGCGAAGACGTCACTGCCCTGAACGAGCGTAAAAGAATAGAGCTGTATCGAAACCACATCGGCTTTGTGTTTCAAGCCTATCACCTGATCGATGAAATGACCGTGGCCGAAAATATAGAGGCCCCTTTACTGTACAAAAAGATTTCGAGTGGAGAACGCAAAAGCCGCATTGCCGATATCCTCGACCGTTTTAACATCGTGGCCAAAAAAGACCTGTTCCCCAATCAGCTTTCGGGTGGCCAGCAGCAATTGGTAGGCATTGCCCGGGCCTTGGTGGCGCAACCTTCCATCATTTTGGCCGATGAGCCTACCGGAAACCTGCAGTCGGCACAAGCGGAGCAGATCATGGATTTGTTTAAAAAACTGAATGAAGAAGAAAAGATTACCATTTTGCAAGTCACACACTCGGAGAAAAATGCGCAATATGGCAACCGCATACTGACTATTGAAGACGGTGTAATTAAGGAAGATTTAGCCGTTGCCGTTCAATAGTTACAAATGGTCGGTTTTTAAAAATCGGCCAACCGAAGATGAACCAATAAACCAAACCAATCAATTATATGTTTAAGATCAACTTCAAAATCGCATTGCGGAACCTGCTCAAGAACAAGGTTTATGCAGCCATCAATATCGGCGGGCTTGCACTTGGGCTCACCGCTTTTGTATTGCTCTTGTTGTTCGTCAACCACGAAAAAAACTACGATCAATGGGACACGCAGCTCGAAAAGGTTTACCAGATCAGGGAAATGCACGATTTCTTTACGCCCGACAACAAGCCTCATTGGCAAGATATCGGCGATTCGCGCATTGCCAATCTCCTTGCCGAGAAGGTGCCTCAGTTCAAACATGTTACCAAGATCAGCAACAACTGGGGCAATGGTTATAGCTCCATCAAGGTGGCCCAGAACGAGCCGGTGCTGCAGAAGGGATTTAGGGATGCTGATTCGTCTTTCTTCAAGGTATTTCCTTATCAATTCATTTATGGCGATGAAAAAACGGCCATCAATAAACCCCATACCGTTGTGTTGAAACAAAGCATAGCCAAGCAGCTATATGGAACCGATAAAGTGCTCGGCAAGACCCTGAAAGTGGCAATGTGGCGCAGTGATCCGGGCGAGGAATATACGGTTACGGGGGTGGTGGCCGATCCGGCAACTGCGCAAAGCGTAGCCTTTAATGCCATTACCCATAGTGGCGATCGGGAAAAGGACCCTGAAAACCCTGGGAGCTCTAATTATTGCCAGATTTATGCCTTGGCCGACCAAGTGATCGACACGGCTACGCTAAACCAGAATTTGCTCAAAGTATACATCGATTTTAAAAAGGCCAGCTTTGCGCAACGCAAAATCAATTTCGCCGATTATTACAAAGATGGGAAAAAGCCGGGCTTAATGGCCTTTCCTATGCAGCGGGTACATGCAAGTCCGGCATTGAGTTCGGGCTGGTTCGATAAAATAAAGCCTATAGTGGCACTGTCTATTTTCTTGTTGCTGGTTTCTGTCATCAATTTTGTAAACCTGGCTACCGCGCAGTCGGTGCAAAGAGCCAAAGAAGTAGGAGTAAAGAAAGTATTGGGGGCCTATAAAAAACAACTGGTGTTGCAGTTTTTGGTCGAATCGGCCATTCAGAGCTTGCTGGCCCTGTTTATTTGCGTTGCCCTGGTTGAAGTGCTTTTGCCTGCTTTTGGTAATCATTTTGAAGTAGAACTGAGTTTCTGGCGCAGCAAGCAACTGTTTAGCCTGGTGGCTCAGCTTTTAGGCCTTTTCGTGCTTATTACTTTGTTGGCGGGCTTCTATCCAGCCTGGGTACTGTCTAAATACAATCCGGTAAAGGTGCTGAAAGGTAATTACGAAAGCGGATTTAAAGGCATGGCTTTAAGAAACGGATTGGTTGTCCTGCAATTTATCATTGCCGTTACCTTTATCATCGGCATCGGTGTTATGCAAATGCAGACCAGTTACATTGCCCATAAGGATTTGGGTTTCGACAAGAGCAAACTCATCAATATTGCGACCAATTACGACGATAATTTTGCCGAAAGGATCAAGAAAATAGCAGGTGTGCAATATGTGGCCACTACTACGCAGGTAATGGGCAATTCGTTTAACGTGCCTCAGCAGATCACTTATAAAGACCAGCAATTCGACATTAATACCGTTACGGTAAGTATGGACGCTTTGCCCGCCTTGGGTGCGCAGGTGCTGAGCGGCCGCATTTTTTCTCGCGAATACAAACAAGACACCGTCAATACGGCTGTGCTCAATGAAACGGCTGCCAAATTGCTGGGCAAAAACATTGTTGGCCAAATGTACAAGAGCGGAAAGGGCGAATATCAGGCATCCTTTCAAATTGTTGGCGTAATCAAAGACTACAACAATGAGGGTTTTGATAAAGCCGTGTTGCCAACCATTTACAAGGTAACACAATTGGGAGGCAGCTCTAACACCAACAACCTGTTGGTAAGGTTCAATACCGAAAACTACCAAAATGCCATTAAGGCTATTGAAGTGGAATGGAAAAAGCTTTATCCAAACTATCCGATGCAGTATACCTCGGTAGAAGATGCGTTTCAAAAAGAATTGCAGTCTAGCAAGCGCTTAATGCAACTGGTAGTGCTGTTCAGTATTATTTCGGTTGTCCTTTCGCTATTGGGCTTGTTTGCCCTGTCTACTTTCATGGCCAAAAGAAGGACCAAGGAAATCGCCATCCGGAAGATTTTAGGGGCTTCAGATCTGCAGATCGTGAACATGCTGAACCGTTCTTTCCTGATTTTGGTATTGGCAGCCAACCTGGTCAGCTGGCCAATAGGCTATATTTTCACCAACAATTGGCTTTCAGGTTTTGCTTATAGGATAGACATGCCAATTTGGCCATTTATCATCGCCACCTTATCGTCGGTGATCATTGCAGTGCTTACCATTAGCATACAGGCCCGTAAAGCTGCGGTGAACAATCCGGTCGATGCCTTGAAATATGAATAGGATGAAAGCAGTTGCCAGTTCTCAGTTTTGGGTTATCAGTTTTGAGTTGCTGGTCCATGAGCAACAATTAGGCAAGTTAAACCATAAAGCAATTCAATAGTATTATAATTTAGCCATAGGGCCATACAGAAACTTCACTATTCATCAATTAAAGTCTTCTCAAGATGTTCAAACTTAACTTCAAGATCGCCCTCCGCAACCTTTGGAAAAACAAGGCTTATACGGCTATCAACATAGTTGGTTTAGCTGCAGGTTTGGCGGGTTTCGTTATTATTCTGCTCTATATTGCCAAAGAAACGGGCTACGACAAATGGGATCCCGCCTTGAAAAGAACCTATATCGCAGCTGCCGATTTTACAAAAAATGGTGCAGAGAATAAAGGAACCAAAATCAAAGGCTTGCTAGCCAAGGTAATCAGGGAGCAGATTAGCGAAGCCGAAATCGTGTCGATAGGAAATATTACGGGAAGATTTGATGTCAAAATTGAAAAAGACGGCAAAACAATCAACGAACTGCTTCCTTCGGCCAGTGTAGACAGTAGCTTTTTCAGCTTGTATCCGCTTAAAGCCATTTATGGTCGCATGGAGGATATCTATACCGATAAAGACGCCATCGCCATTAGCGCTACGGCGGCCCATAAGCTGTTTGGCAATGCCGATCCGATTAATCAGGTTGTGGTTCAGAATAGGGGTGTAAATTTTCCTCCGGGTAAATTGGTGGTCAAGGCTGTGTGGGACGATCGGAAACAGGCTTCGGTTTTTGGTTTGGACTTGTTGTGCCAGGAAGATTTTAAGCAATATGGCAATCAGTTGCTCAATACGCCGTTTACCACCTTATTCAGGTTAAAGGAAAATGTAGATCAGCAAATGGCTTTGAAAAAAATAAATGATGCCTATATTGTTGAACTCGCCAAATACATGGCCCAAAACAACGATGCCAATTTTAAGCCTTCGCAGCAGGAAGCGCTAAAAATATTAAAAGACAAAGAAGGGATTACCAGCATCAAGGTGTTCACCGGACCGATCGCCTGCCTGAACCTGAGCAATTTTTATTCGACCAATGCCAAGCAAACCACCATTTACATTCTTTTCGCGCTTGCTTCGTTTCTAATTATCATTTCATGCATCAACTATACCAATTTGGCGCTGGTGATGG
>JBCNPG010000173.1:0-6466 GCA_039593445.1 Pedobacter sp. | reverse complement strand
AAAACCCACCAACAATTATTATATCCAGGAGTATTTGCCAGCGGGCGAGAAATTTGAAAATTTCAATCAAATGCTCACCATCCACTTGTTTATCATGCCTGTTAGCGCCAAAGAAGCGGCCCTACAAAAGATCAAGGAACTGGAGAAAAGAAAAGGCGCCGACCCACTTTGCAACTACCAGATGGCCGAAAGCCCTGATGGAACCGAGAGCATTGTCGACTTTCTGGTCAGCGATAGCAAAAACGACAAATTGAACATTGCCGAATTTAATGTTTACCATTTCAGGCAGGTTGATGTGGGCAACAACCAAAAAGCAATCATGATCTATGCCTATTCGAAAAGAAGTTACGGCGACAGCATTACTGATTTTTTAAGTGGCCTAAAAGAAGAAAGAACCCATTACTTAAACACGATGATTGGCACTGACATTCCGAAAGTGAGCCTAAGCAACTAGCCGTGCGACACCTAGTTGACTTGGATGTTTCGAAAAGCATCAACAAAAAGAGACTGATTGCAAAAATGGAATGGGCTGATTTACTGAGTCAGCTCACTATTTATTTGGTTGCTGTAGTATTTATTTTATTATCAATTCATATAATTCCTACTGCTGACTTTAGTAACATTAATGACAGATTATCGATTGTATTACCCTTAGTATTGCTAAGCAGCGCCTCCCTTTATGTTGCTTATAGAAAAGCCACAGAAAAACATCTTTTAAGAATCTCCACATCTTTCAATGCCGACAAAAACAAGGCTATTCTGAGTAAATATATTTGCTCAAAGGGCTATAAAACTTGTGCCTTCCGCAAAGACTGCCTGATTTTCAAAAAAACCACCATTGGTGAGCTTATGGATTACAGAACGAAAACTGCTGTATTCATCATCAGAGATAATTTGGTGCTGTTTACGATCCTTCAAGAAAATTTAAGGTTAAATTGGCCAACTTTCTTTAGTCATTTGACGATTAAACGTGAACTGGAAGAAATCTTAGGCAAGCCCGATAATGATTAGGTTTTATAACCAAATTGTCACGAATCGATTAAACCTTTCGTTTATTTTTTAATCTAACCCCACCAACGAACCGGAAAGGCTATAGTTAAGAATTTTGGAAAACGAAATCTTAACATATGGTATTTTTTAGCTTCGACAATTTAAATACCTTTACAAAAAACTTAAAAAAAATCAGATGAAATTGAAAATCACATCAATGTTATTGCTAGCTTTTGCAGCTAGTTTCGCTTTCCTGGCTTTTACTCCAAAAGCCGATATCTACACAGTTGACGTAACCAAATCGACAATTACTTGGGAAGGCAAAAAATTTGCAGGTTCTCATAAAGGAACTGTTGACCTTACTTCTGGCACTTTGGGCTTTAATGGCAAAAAATTAACAGAAGGTGGCTTTATTGCCAATATGACCACTATTAAAGATGCCGACAAAAACGGCGGTTTGGAAAACCACTTGAAAGCCGACGACTTCTTTGGCGCGGCTAAATTTCCAGCAGCTAACTTTGTGATTAAAAAAGTAGAAGGCAACGGAGCTAACGTAAATGTTACAGGCGACTTGACCATCAAAGGCATTACGCAATCGATCACTTTCCCGGCTACGATTACCTGGAATGCAGATAAAACCGTAACAGCTACTGCCGACAAAATCACCATCGACAGAACCAAATTCGGCATTCAGTTCAAATCAAAATCGGTTTTCGCTAATATCGGCGATAATTTCATCTATGACGATTTTACCATTGCCGTAAAATTGGTAGCTAAAAAATAACCGGATCCATCTCCGATAAAAAGGCCTCTTGCGTTTGCGGGAGGCCTTTTTTGTGTTGTTATTTAGCGCAGTAATCTATACCTTTAAAGAGCTAAGAAAAAGCTTTCTTGCTTTACATAAGAACCTCAATGTTAGATACAAAGATTAATCTGTTAGTGATAGATGACGATGATATCAATATTTTTATCATCAAGAAGATTGTGGAGAAGACTGGATTTGACATAGAAATGGTGTCGAAAAGCAACGGCCAGCTGGCCATAGATTACCTTAAAGACGCTATTTCGCGAGGCGCAACACTTCCCCATCTTATTTTAATAGACATCAACATGCCGGTAATGAACGGCTGGGAGTTTGTAGAAGCCTACCAGCAACTCGGCATTGCCAAACCTGTAGACCTTTACATCCTATCTTCGTCGGTTTACGAAAACGATATCGAAAAAACAAAAAGCTATAGCGCAGTGCGGGGTTTTATCTCTAAACCTTTGTCTATAGAAAGACTAACCGAACTGATCAAGGCACTCGAAGCTAAACGATCTTAAAACGATCGCCGTCAAGTTCTATATAAGCCTGCGTTTTTGATTTAGAGTGGTAGAATAGGCATTTCCAATGCTCGGCAGCGGCCTTTTGTCCAAATTCTTCGCGCAATTCCATCGCTTTTCGGCCATCATAGTCGTATTTGGCAATGAACTTGCGCAGCAGTTCTTCTGGCTCCGGCAACACGTCGCCTCCAAAAAAGGCCTTATCTATGCCGTCGTCTATCAAAAATACCTGATGGTATGGGCAGTGGGCACCGGTAAGCTCGTAGCTGATAAACTCGTTAAGCTGGCCAGAACCTTCAATCAGCTGGATATCGGCATTGACCTGTAGAAATTCGAAAATATCGGTATGGTAGGAAGACGAAGTACTCGAAAAAGCAGTCTCCCACTCTCCCCTTTGGATTACGTAAGTCGCATCGGGAAAGCTCAGTTCCATTTTACCGTTGTGGTGATGCACCATGCCTCCGGAGTGGTCGAAATGCAGGTGCGACATCAGTACCAGTTGAACGTCTTCTGGTCTAAAGCCCGCTTTTCTGATGTTTTCGTGCAAATGCAGCTGGCCCTGTTCGTTGCTATAACCCAAGCCTGTATCAAGTAAAACCAACATTTCATTAATCTTGACCAAAAAGGGCTGCACATGGATGAACAAAGAAGCCGGCCTGTCTTTCGGATGGTGTATAGTGGGATCGAAAGGAATAAACTTTTTGGTAGCATCAACAGAATAAGACCCTTCGGTTAAAGTAAAAACTTGTAAAGACATGGCTATTTTTTGAACAGAAATTAAATGATATATTTACGACACCACAAATATAGGCAACCTGTCTGAACTTTGCGACAAGCAACCAGTTTGGGCATGCCTCACGATACTGATCTAAGAATAACGCTACAATGAAAAAAAGATGGGTGCAGGTAGGGCAAGGCGCGATAGAAACAAGTGAAAAACTTGCCCATGAATTGAACATAGACCACAGTTTAGCGCAAATACTGGTACAACGCGGCATTGCTACTTTTGAAGAGGCCCGGTACTTTTTCAGGCCCCAGCTGGAGCATCTGCATGACCCTTTTTTAATGAAGGACATGGAGCAGGCTGTTGATCGGATTAGCCGGGCCATTAGCCAGCAGGAGAAAATACTGGTTTACGGCGATTACGATGTAGATGGCACTACGGCTGTAGCCCTTACCTATAGCTTTTTAAGCCAATTTACCCCAAAAATCGATTATTACATTCCCGATAGGCACCAGGAAGGCTACGGCATTTCTACACAAGGGATTAATTTTGCCAAGGCCAATGGCTTTACCCTGATTATTGCTTTAGACTGTGGCATCAGATCGGCAGATAAAATTGCCTATGCCAATCAGCTGGGAATCGATTTTATCATTGCCGATCACCATTTGCCCGCTGCGCAGCTTCCTGACGCCATTGCCGTACTCGACCCCAAAAGAGCGGATTGCGAATATCCTTTCAAGGAATTATCAGGCTGTGGAATCGGTTTTAAAATAGCACAGGCCTATTGCCAACTGCATAGCCTGCCCGATGAGCTTTCCCAACAATACCTAGACCTTTGCATGGTAAGCATTGCAGCCGATATTGTGCCCATTGTTGACGAGAACAGGGTGATGGCTCATTTTGGGCTCATCAAACTGAACGAAAACCCGTGCACTGGACTCAAAGCCTTGATGCAGATATCGGGCAGGACCGAGAACTATGGCATTGCTGATGTGGTATTTCAACTGGCACCGCGAATCAACGCCGCCGGCCGGATGGGGCATGCACGCGATGCCGTAAAAATGTTGCTGAGCGACGTGGCCGAACTGGCCGAAGAGCAAAGCACCTTCATCAACCTGCAAAATACCGACCGCAAATCGTTTGACCAGAACATTACAGCCGAGGCCTTGGCCATTATCCAAGCCAGCGAAGAGCTGGTTAACCGCAAAACCACCGTTGTTTTCCAACAACATTGGAACAAAGGCGTTATTGGAATCGTTGCTTCCCGGCTAACCGAAACCTATTACCGCCCTACTATCGTGCTCACCGAATCGAACGGAAAATATACCGGCTCTGCGCGTTCGGTGGTGGGCTACGATCTTTATGAAGCCTTGTTGGCCTGCGAAGAGCTGCTGGAGCAGTTCGGCGGACATAAATACGCCGCTGGGTTGACCCTTAAGCCCGAAAACCTCGACACTTTTACCCAAAAATTCGAAAATGTGGTAGCAAATACCATCAGTCCGAATTTATTGATACCAGAAATTACGATAGACAGCGAAATAAACTTGACACAAATAGATGCTAAATTCTATCGCATTCTAGCCCAAATGGCACCTTTTGGACCACAAAACATGGCACCGGTATTCAGAAGCAGGGGGGTAAGCCTGGTCGGCCATCCGCAAATTGTTGGCACAAATCACCTCAAGTTGGCGGTAAGACAACAAAATTCAGCTATTTTTGATGGCATTGCCTTCGGACAAGGCGAATTTGAACAATTGCTAAAGGCCGATCGTCCGTTCGACATCTGCTATACCATCGAAGAAAATGTGTGGAAAGACAAAAGGCGTTTGCAATTAAATATAAAAGGCATTAAAATTGAGGATGGGATTTAACATGCAGACCTTGAACCAAAATTCTAAAATTCTAAATCTAAAATCGTAATTCTAAAATCGTAAATCTAGATGATCTTAAGAGCCGAAAATCTGGTTAAAAAATATAAGCAGCGTACCGTGGTTAACCATGTTTCGTTTGATGTAAGTCAGGGTGAAATTGTGGGACTGTTAGGTCCAAACGGCGCTGGAAAAACAACTTCTTTCTACATGATTGTAGGGCTGATCAAGCCCAACGAAGGCAACATCTACCTAGAGGGCGAAGACATTACCAAAGATCCGATGTACCGCAGGGCGCAAAAGGGCATTGGCTATTTGGCTCAGGAGGCCAGTGTGTTCAGGAAACTGACCGTTGAAGACAACATCATGGCCATTTTAGAGATGACCAAGCTCAACAAAGAGCAAAGGCATGAAAAACTGGAAGAACTGATCAACGAGTTCAGCTTGCATAAGGTAAGAAAAAATCGCGGCGACCTGCTATCGGGAGGCGAGCGTAGGCGTACGGAAATTGCGCGCGCACTGGCCGCCGATCCGAATTTCATCTTGCTGGATGAGCCTTTTGCAGGGGTAGACCCTATCGCCGTGGAAGAGATACAGAGTATTGTAGCCAAATTGAAACAAAAAAACATCGGTATTCTCATTACCGACCACAACGTACAGGAAACCTTGTCTATTACCGATAGGGCCTACCTGCTTTTTGAAGGAAAAATACTCGAATCGGGCACGCCAGAAGTATTAGCGGCCAATGAAATGGTACGAAAGGTCTATTTAGGCTCGAACTTTGTGCTGCGTAGAAAAAAATTATAACTTCGGAAGCTGATGGCGATTGTAAATTCGATTTTTACCTGGTACATGAAAAAGCGCATCCACCAGATTGAGCTTTTCATCAAATATCCTCACGATGTTCAGGAAGAATGGTTGCACACCTTGGTTTCGAGTGCCGAAAATACCGAATGGGGCAAAAAGTACGACTATAAATCTATTTTAACCGCATCACAATTCAAAGAGCGTGTTTCTATTCAGAACTACGATACCTTGAAGCCGTATATCGAGCGTATGCTCAAAGGTGAGCAAAATGTGCTTTGGCCATCGGAAATCAAATGGTTCGCCAAATCCAGCGGCACCACCGCTGATAAAAGCAAGTTTATACCCGTAACCGTTGAAAGCCTCGACGAGTGTCATTACCGTTCCGGGCGCGACGTTATTTCCCTTTATTACAATAACTTCCCTGACTCCGACGTATTTACCGGAAAATCGTTGATCATCGGTGGCAGCCACCAGGTCAATAAACTGTCGGAGGACAGCGATTCCTACTGTGGCGATCTTAGCGCCGTGATGTTGCAGAACATGCCCTTTTATGGTAACATGATCCGCACGCCCGACCTGGAAATAGCCCTGATGGATGAATGGGAAGAAAAAATAGAGCGCATGGCCAATGCCGTGATCCACGAAAACGTGACCTCCATTGCCGGCGTACCTACCTGGACCATCGTACTGATCAAAAGGATATTTGAGCTTACCGGTAAAGATAACCTGGCAGACGTATGGCCCAACCTCGAAC
>JBCNPG010000172.1:0-6473 GCA_039593445.1 Pedobacter sp. | reverse complement strand
TCGCGCAATTTGGCCAACTGCATATAAGGTGGCCTAAAATCGTAGCCCCATTGCGAAATACAATGCGCTTCGTCTATCGCAATGAGGTTCACGTTCATATAGGCAATGCGGTCGCGTACAATTTGCGACAGCAACCGTTCGGGCGAGAGATAAAGAAATTTGATGGGGCCATAGATACAGTTGTCCAACAAAATATCGATTTCGCGCTTGCCCATTCCCGCATAAATGGCAATAGCCTGTATGCCTTTGGCCTTGAGGTTTTCTACCTGGTCTTTCATCAGGGCTACCAAAGGCGAAACCACAATACATATCCCTTCCATAGCCATGGCCGGCACCTGGAAGCATATAGATTTGCCCCCTCCCGTTGGCAAAAGGGCCAGGGTATCTTGCTGGTTTAATACTGATTGGATGATTTCGTATTGGAGTGGACGAAAGGCATCAAAACCCCAATATTTCTTTAATATCTCCGCTTCTATCATAAAAAGGTATCTTCAAAACTATAAAAACGGACTGATATTATTAAATTGCGCGCTCAATTATTAGTAATCTGATCTGATGAGAAAATCATTACTCTTTTTAAGCTGCCTTTTCGCTACCACTTCATTAGTTGCACAGGAAAAAAAAGAAACGCCTAAATGGGACGTAGAAAAATACAAGGGGCAAACCAAAAGCTTCAGTATCAACACCACCGAAGGCACCTGGATGAACCTGGATGTAAGTCCAGATGGAAAAGAAATCGTTTTCGACCTATTGGGCGATATCTACACTATTCCAATTACCGGTGGCCCGGCTAAATTGTTAAGTGGTGGCATTGCCTGGGATGTACAGCCGAGGTTTAGCCCTAACGGCAAATACATTTCGTATACCAGCGACAAAAGCGGAGGCGACAATATTTGGATCATGGACCGTGATGGCGGCAACAAAAAGCAGCTAACCAAAGAAACTTTCAGGTTGCTGAACAACGCTACCTGGATGCCCAACAGCGAATACCTGATTGCCCGCAAGCACTTTACCGGAACGCGCTCTTTAGGAGCTGGCGAAATGTGGATGTACAGCATTTACGGCGGCGAAGGCATTCAGCTCACCAAAAGAAAGAACGACCAGCAAGATGCCGGCGAACCCAATGTTTCGCCCGATGGCCGCTATCTTTATTTTAGCGAAGATGTATCGCCCGGGCCGAATTTCGAATACAGCAAAGACCCTAACGGCTTGATTTATGCCATTAGGCAACTGGATATGAGCACAGGCAAACTCAGCAACCTGATTGCCGAACAAGGTGGCTCGGCGCGTCCGCAGATTTCGCCCGATGGCAAACTGATGGCCTATGTAAAAAGGGTCCGACTTAAATCTGTACTTTACATCCAAAACATCAAAACAGGGGAAGAATGGCCTTTGTACGAAGATTTAACGCACGACCAGCAGGAAACCTGGGCCATTTTTGGAGTTTATCCCAACTTTGCCTGGACGCCAGATGCCAAACGCATTGTTTTTTATGCCAAAGGAAAGATCAAACAGATCGACCTGAACAACTTATATGTAAGCGATATCCCTTTCGAAGTAAACAGCAACCAAACTGTTCAAGAAGCCCTTCATTTTGAAAACCAGGTTTTTTCTCCCGAATTTACGGCAAAAATGATCAGGCAACTCACCACTTCGCCCGATGGCAAATTGGTGGTGTTCAATGCAGCGGGCTATCTCTATAAAAAAGAACTGCCCAATGGCGTTCCTGAGCGCCTGACCAATGGTATCGACTTTGAGTTTGAACCTGAATTTAGTCCCGACGGCAAATTTGTAGTTTACACCACCTGGAGCGACGAGTTTAAAGGCGCCATTAAGCGTACCGACCTTAAAACGGGCAAAACCATTTCGCTAACCGACGAAAAAGGCTATTATTATTCGCCATCTTATGCCAACAAAGGCGATAAAATCGTATTCAGAAAAGGTGTGGGCAACGAAACCCTGGGGCTTACCTACGGCAAAAATACCGGCATTTTCATCATGTCGGCCAATGGCGGTCCCAAAACCCTGATCAGCGAAAACGGCATCAAGCCCATGTTCAGCAACGATGATAGCCGGATTTATTTTCAAGGCTACGAGGCTGGCAAAAAAGCCTTCAAAAGCATGGATTTGAATGGTGGCAACGAAAGAACACACTACACGTCGCAATATGCCACGCAGTTTGCGCCAAGTCCGGATGGCAAATGGATGGCCTTTACCGAACTTTTCAATGCCTATATCACCCCAATGGTTACCACAGGTTCGGCTTTAGACCTATCGGCCAGCAACAAAACCATTCCCTTAACCCGCGTAACCAAAGATGCGGGCACGTACCTGCACTGGAGCGCCGATAGCAAAAAGTTGTTCTGGACATTGGGTGAGCAGTATTACAACCGCGAAATCAAAAATGCCTTCACTTTCGTGGAAGGCGCCCCACAAACGCTTCCGGCACTCGATACGGTAGGAATTTCGATCGGATTAAGACTGAAAACCGATATACCTACAGGCAGCTTGGCTTTAAAAGGAGCTCGCATCATTACCATGAAAGGCGATGAAGTGATTGAAGAAGGCACCATCCTGCTCGAAAACAATAAAATTGTAGCTGTGGGCAAAACAGCCGACGTCAATATCCCCACAAATGCCAAGGTGGTAGATGTAACCGGGAAAACCATTATGCCGGGAATTATAGATGTGCATGCCCACCTGCGTACCAGTCCCGATGGCATCAGTCCGCAACAAGACTGGTCTTACCTCGCCAGCCTGGCCTTTGGCGTAACTACTTCGCACGATCCATCGAGCAATACGGAAATGGTATTCAGCCAAAGCGAAATGCTTAAAGCAGGCCGCATGATTGGTCCGCGCCTCTATTCAACTGGCTCTATCTTATATGGTGCCGAGGGCGATTTTAAAGTGGTGATCAACAGTTTGGACGATGCCTTGGCACACTTGAGAAGACTGAAGGCCGTAGGCGCTTTTTCGGTAAAATCGTACAACCAACCGAGAAGAGAGCAACGCCAACAGATATTGGAAGCGGCACGCCAGCTTAAAATGGAAGTGGTGCCAGAGGGCGGCTCTACCTTCTTTACCAACATGAACATGATTGGCGATGGCCATACCGGTATTGAGCACAGCATTCCTGTTGCACCGGTTTATAAAGATGTGGTATCGTTTTGGAACAACACCAATGTGGCCTACACGCCTACGCTCATTGTAGCTTATGGTGGCCAATGGGGAGAAAATTATTGGTACGACAGAACCAATGTTTGGGAAAACGAAAGGCTATTGAACTTTACTCCGCGAGCCATTATCGATGCCCGTTCAAGAAGAAGAACAACCTCAGAATACGGCGATTATGGCCATATCGAAGTATCAAAATCGGTTAAACAAATTGCTGATGGCGGCACCAAGATTAACTTGGGTGCACATGGCCAAATCCAAGGTTTGGGAGCACATTGGGAGCTGTGGATGCTGGTACAAGGAGGCATGAGCCCCTTGCAGGCCATCCGTTGCGCCACCTTGAACGGCGCCTCTTATTTGGGTATGAACAAGGAAATCGGTTCGTTGGAGGTAGGC
This sequence comes from Pedobacter sp., assembly GCA_039593445.1. GTDB lineage: Bacteria > Bacteroidota > Bacteroidia > Sphingobacteriales > Sphingobacteriaceae > Pedobacter. The sequence continues at coordinate 2,903 of JBCNPG010000172.1, read as the reverse complement.
AAACTGGCCGATCTGATCGTGATGGATTCCAATCCGCTTGATGACATCAGAAACTCTGAAAAAATCAAATATGTGATGGTTAACGGCCGTTTGTACGACAGCATGACCATGAATGAAACCGGAAGCAGGGAAAAAGTACGTTCTAAACTATGGTTTGAACTGGATAAAGGCGTAGCGTTTTCTATTCCTTACAAAGCTTCTGATACCTGGACCTTTACCGTGCCGCACTGCGATTAATAGTAGAAAAATAGAGCTACGAGCCACAGTTTAGCAGATTAAATTGCAAATAAAGAGCAAATCTGTTAATCTGTGGCTCTTTTGTAATTACGAACCACAAATGAAAAACGCTACGGAAATTGTGTTGTATACTTCGATTAAAGCGCCAATGCAAACCGTATTCGATTGTGCGCGGAGCATCGATATCCATCAACTGTCGACAGCCAAAACGCTTGAAAAAGCCATAGCAGGCCGAACCAATGGCCTTTGCGAACTAGGCGACGAAATTACTTGGCGCGCCAAGCATTTTGGTATTTATCAAAAATTAAGCGTGAAGATCACCAAGTTCAATGCGCCGTTTTATTTTCAAGACCAGATGCTCAAAGGTGCATTTAGCTTTATGCAACATGATCATTATTTTGAGGAGGAAGAAGGCATAACAGTAATGAAAGATGTATTTTGCTATGGCGTACCTTACGGATTGGCCGGCAAGCTGTTTAACAGAGTTGTACTCCAAAAATACATGACAGATTTTCTTAAAACCAGAAACCAAGTCATCAAGGAAGTGGCTGAAAAAACCGCCAGGGTACATGTCGCTGCGAGCCACAGTTTAGCAGATTAAATTGCAAATAAAGAGCAAATCTGTTAAGCTGTGGCTCTTTTTGTAGGTTATTAAGTCTAAAAGCTCAATAAAAATTGTACTCAAATATTTTGTGCGATGACAAAGCCACTGGCCCAGGCCCACTGAAAGTTATAGCCGCCTAGCCAACCGGTTACGTCTACGCATTCGCCACCAAAATAGAGGCCCGGTATCTTTTTGCACTCGAGGGTTTTAGAAGAAAGTTCGTTGGTATCAATGCCACCACGCATCACCTCGGCCTTGTCGTAGCCCTTATCGCCAGCAGGCTTGACCTTAAAATGGTGAATGGTTTGTCTGATGCTTTCCATTTCAGTCTTGCTCAAATCGGCTACTGGCTTACCCAAAGGCAAAAACTTGCCCAAGGCTTCGGTAAACTTTTTCGCATAAAAACGGTTCAACAAAGTAGAAAGTAAGGTTTTTCCATTGCTTTTCCGTTCCTCTTCGATCAAGACAAGTATATCTTCGCGAGGCAGCAAATCGATATTAATGCTTTCGCCCCTGCGCCAATAGCTCGAAATCTGCAAAATGGCCGGTCCGCTTAAGCCCCAATGCGTAAACAAGATATTTTCTTCAAAGGATATCTGTTCGTTACTGACTTCGCAAAACACCGAATTGCCCGAAAGCTGCGCATACCATTCTTCGTCCTTACCGGTAATGGTTAGCGGTACCAGCGCCGGAGCAGTCTCCACAATAGCCAAACCATTATTTTTGGCATAGCGCAGGGCAAAATCAGTCGCCCCCATTTTCGGAATGGGCAGTCCCCCACTGGCCAGTACCACTTTAGGGGCGGTACAAGTTTTGAGCTTATCGCCTTTGGCATAGCTCACTTTAAAGCCCTCTTCCCTTTGTTCGATCGACTTTACCTCTGCATTGCACCTGATTTCCTGATCTAAGTCTTGGCAAAGCGATGTAAAAACCTCAACAACATCCTTCGCCTTTTTGCCTTCGGGGAAAAGCTGTCCCAAGGTCTTTTCCTGACCAACAATGCCATAGGTTTCGAAAAAACTGATGGTATCTTCTACCGTCCATTGGCTGAATGCCGATTTGAGAAAATGCGGATTTGCCGTAATAAATTGGCTCTCGGTGGCCCATTGGTTTGTAAAGTTGCATCTCCCTCCTCCCGAAATCAGGATTTTAGCACCTGGTTGACTATTTTTCTCGAGCAGTATTACTTTCTTGCCCAGAAAACCCGCCTGTACCGCACACATCAATCCGCAGGCACCCGCGCCAATAATTATCGCATCTGCATCCATCAATTGGTTAATATTGTTATTTTTGTGCAAAATAAGCATAAATTTACATTTCGATAATGGCAAAACAGATAAGCGAGCTGAAATTAGGAATATTGGGTGGCGGGCAGTTGGGCAGAATGCTGATACAAGAAGCGATCAATTACAACTTGACTACGTTGGTACTGGATCCGGATGCCGATGCACCTTGCAAAAACATCGCCAACAAGTTCGAATGTGGTTCTATTACTGATTTTGATACGGTTTACAACTTTGGAAAGAAAGCTGATATCATTACCATCGAAATCGAAAAAGTAAATATCGACGCGCTTGAGCAACTTGAAAAAGAAGGAAAAATGGTATTCCCGCAATCGAGGGTAATCCGATTGATCCAAGACAAAGGCGTGCAAAAGCAATTTTTTAAGGAAAACGACATTCCAACAGCCCCTTTCCAACTGGTTAATTCGAGGGAAGAAATGAGCAACAGCAGTTTCAGCTTTCCTTATATCTTGAAGCAGCGCAAAGACGGCTACGATGGCAAGGGCGTGATGAAAATCAACAGCCAAGACGATTTGGAAAATGCTTTTGAAGCACCGTCGCTGATTGAAGAACTGATAGATTTTGATAAGGAAATTGCGGTAATCGTAGCCAGAAATGCCAATGGCGATATGAAGACCTTCCCTTTGGTAGAAATGGAATTCAATGCCGAAGCCAACTTGGTGGAGTTTTTGATTTCGCCTTCAACCTATCCGGAAAGCATTCTGGAAAAAGCAGAAAAAATTGCCATCAACATTGCATCGGCACTCAATATCACCGGT
>JBCNPG010000171.1:0-6485 GCA_039593445.1 Pedobacter sp. | reverse complement strand
GATGAGGTTTATCGTGGTACCATCCTGAAAAACTACCGTTCGCTATTTGCCAACGACGCCCCTATTTCGGAAAAAAAGACCCATTTTGCAGGAGCCGGTTTTAATTTCCGCAAGGCGATGCAGATGTTCTTCTTCTCGGTAAATGCGAACTACAGCAATACCACGCTCAACACCATTTCTTCTTACACGCTGACCAACAGCATTCAGCAGAGAATTGTATTGCCTTTGTCTAACCGGGTTAAGAACTTCTCACTAAGCGCCAACAGCAGCAAATACCTTTTTGGATGGCGCAGTACGGTTAATGCCGGTTTAAGCTTTAGCCAAACCAAACTAGACCAGCTTTTAAACAACGAGCTACTTCCATTCACCTCCGAAACCATGGCTTACAAAGCCGGAATCGAGTCTAAACTGACTAGTTTCATGACCTGGTCTTACAATGCCAACTACTCGGTTAACACCAGCAAATCGTCTAAAGCCGACGCCATTACGACCAAGTACCAACAGCTGAGGCAGCAATCGGGCCTTACGGCTACCCTATTCAGGAGCCTTTTCGTAAACCTTACCGCCGAGCATATTTTTACGCACCAGGCCAGCCAACCAGACCTTAAGTACATTTTTGCCGACCTTAACATGAGGTATAGGTTTGTAAAGATCAAAACCGACCTGGAGTTTGGCGTAACCAATCTGGCCAACGTCAAGAAATTTGAAGCCATTAACCTGAGCGTCAATTCGCTTACTTCTGGCACTTATTACATTCCGGGACGTGTAGCCATGCTTAAAGCCACCTTTAACTTCTAAATAACCAAACAAACAACCACGAAAAAAGCCCCAAATTTGGGGCTTTTTCTATGGGTTTACTTGTATATTCTTGGGTCTAGTTTTGACGGCCAATTAATTTTGACGTTTGGTTTCTATCATGAAATTGGCTTCCTGGGCATTCTTTCTTTTAATCATGATGCCTTTTACCTGGATTGGATCTACCGACTTTTTCATCTCTTCTTCGCTTACCTTTACACCATTCACATAGTAATTCAAGTGGCCACTAACGCTTGTAACCGTGCTATCTACAGGTCTTTTTTTGCTGGCATATCCTTTTACCACGATTACCTGGTCGTTTGGCAACTCATTACCGTCGAGTGGAAGCCCCGTCGTTTTTTTGAATTCTATCCTCACGTTTTCCACCTTCCCCTTTACAAAGCCAACTCCACCAATGGTATCCTTACGGAGAACCTGTACGCTCTTGGTTTGCGACTTTCCTTTTAAGGAAGCAATGATCATTGCTCTCATTTTCTCATTTTCCAGCAACTTGGGAAGATCTGCTTGTCCAGCTTTTAACGAATCGATATTAACATCAATATGCCTAAGCATCACGACACCCGCAAGGACACTATCGGCCCTAGCAACGTGCAGTCGGGCCTTTCTTTTTTTGATGGTTGGTTTTTGTGGGTAAGTGGTTGTGGAATCCTGCGAAGTAATGGTGTGGGCAATAGCAGCTTTAATTGGCGCCAAATGTTTATCGATGTCCTTTTTGCTTACCGTAAAAGCCAAGGTGGTGATCAATAGTACCGGCAGGGCAAACAGGTAACGGCTCAGGGTTAAGCGCGACGAACGTTTGGCATTCATCATCTTGATGCGTTTTTTAAGGTCGGACAGGTTAAAATTATTCACAATGGCCACCGAAGGCGTTAAATTGCCCACATCCAACAGGCTGTACTGGTATGTCTTTCTGTCTACTCCTTTTTTCAGTATTTTTTCGTCGGTGATGAATTCAAGGTTTTCCTTAACCGCTTTTTTCATGAGCCATATCCCGGGATTAAACCAGTAAAAAACCACGCTAAGTTCGGCCAAAATAATATCCAGCGAATGCCACTGCTTGACGTGCACTTTTTCATGTTCCAAAATGGTAACCAGTTCCTTTTCTTTGTGCATCGACGGATTGATATAGACCGTTTGCCAAAACGAAAATGGACTCACGGGCTCTTCTAATACCCTTACCGGATAATTGGCCACTTTACCTGGGGCCGACCTGCGGTGCATCCTGTACAGCGACAGAAACTGCAGCAGCAGCCTCAAGGCCATCAGCACCACACCGGCATAAAACAAAACCGTAAGCAATTGCCAATTAAGGGCTATGAATTGGCTAGGCACCAGTTCTGCCGCTTTTTGGTTTAGTTCGGGCACAAAAGCCACCTTTTGGCTGATCTCTTTCTGGTTATGAAAGAAATCGGTGAGGTTGATAAAGGGGTAAATGCTCGAGAACAAGATGCCAAAGACCAAAAATATACGGTTGAGCGTATAAAATGTCAATCGGCGCAAAACCAGGTAATAAGTGGCTCCAAAAAGAACCAATACCAGGTTTATTTTAAGCAAGATGACGAAAAAGTGTGGCATGGCATTACTTTTCAGGGTTTTCGATCAGATTGATAATCTCTTTGAGCTCTTCGGCGCTGATTTTCTTGTCCTTGGCAAAGAAAGCCACCAATTCTTTGTATGAGCTTTGGAAGTAACTATTGACGAAACCGCTCATGAAACGCTTCTTATATTCGGCTTCTTTTACCTTGGCGCTATAACGGTTGGCATTGGCGTAACGCTCGCTTTTCAAAAAGCCCTTGCGTTCGAGGTTTTTGATGGTTGAGGCCAAAGTAGTATAGGGAGGCTTGGGCTCGGGCATGGCATCCATAAAATCTTTGATAAAACCCGGTCCGGCCTGCCATACGGCAAGCATTGCTTCTTCTTCCTGTGCAGTTAATTTTTCCATTGTTTACGAATATATCGTAAACATACGAAATAAACAGCAATCGGAAAAATTTTTGAAACGCTTTGTAAACTAATGATTTGTATACCTGTCTTCAGCCTCTGTTATGGTATTTTCTACCAATTTCTGCAGTTCGAAAGCAGTTTGCGCAATTTGGGGATTCTCGTCATAATTGCTCATCAAAATGATTTTCTTGGTTTTGTTTACATACCTAAAGGTCATTTCGTAGCGCAATATCTTGCTGCTTTTCAGGTCTGCCCCATCATTGGCAATCACATCGGGCAGGCTCCACAGGTTTAGTTCGTTGGCCTTGCTGTGCAAATAGATCATGTTGTTGGTACGCAGCTTAAACTTGTTGGTCACCAGCGAATCTTTGTTGTTGAGGTATTGATAATGCCCTGTAGCCGAGTTGTAGCTATTGACTAGGGTATCGCCCAGGCCCCAGCTGTATTGAACGGAAATAAAATCGGTTGAACGGTAAGGCCCCTGCTTTAACTTGATCATGTAATATCCCCCAATACCGGCAATTAGGATCACAGCCACAATGCTAATGAGCGACCAGTTCTTTTTGAAAGCAGCAACCATTAATTGTGCTCCTTTTCTTCGCGGTCGTTAATGGTCTGTTCGATAATTTTCTGCATTTGGGCCGCTGCATCCTTCATTTTAGGATTACCCGAAAAATCGGCCAGGTAAGTTACCTCCTTCGATTTTTTCTGGTAGTTGAACTTCATGAAAAAACGGGGTGCCTTAGAGTTTTTGAGGTCTGCTTCACCATTGGCTACCACATCTGGCAAATTCCAGAAGCCTTGTACATCTGCGTTGCTATCTAAAAACTTCTTGTCCCTTTCGGTCAGCCTCACCTGCTTCACCACCAGCGAATCTTTATCGTTCAGGTATTTGTACTCTCCCGTTGCCGAGTTGTACGAATTTTCGAGGCGATTGCCTGCGCCCCATTTATATTCCAGCGAAACAAACTCCTTGGCTTTAAAAGGCGCGTTCCTGATGATGGGTGCATAATAAATAATGCAATAAATGATAAAAGGTACTACGATGGTAGATGCCAAAAAAACTTTCTTTGCCCTGCTTGTCATTGCCTTATGCTAAAAACTTTAAAATTAATCCAGAGGTTCTGTTAAATCGCCCTCCCACTTGCTTACTACCGCCGTAGCAATGCTGTTGCCGATCACGTTGGTTGCCGAGCGGCCCATATCCAACAGCGGATCAATGCCAATGAGCAGCGCCAAGCCCGCTTCGGGAATATTAAAAGTGGCAATAGTACCCGCAATGACCACCAATGAGGCGCGAGGTACACCCGCAATGCCCTTGCTGGTCAGCATCAGGATAAGCAACATGGTAATCTGCTGTTCGAAAGACAGGTGAATGCCATAGCTCTGTGCAATAAACAACGATGCAAAGGTCATGTAAAGCATTGAACCATCCAAATTGAACGAATAGCCCAAAGGCAATACAAAGCTTACAATCTTGTCTTTGCAACCAAAGCGCTCCAGCTGCAACATGGTTCTTGGATAGGCGGCCTCGCTACTGGCTGTACTAAAAGCCAGCATTACGGGTTCTTTCATCCTGTTCATCAGGTTGAATATGCGACGCTTCAGGATAAGATAACCAATAAAAATAAGCAACAGCCAAAGAATGAGCATGCTCGAATAAAACTCGCCGATAAACAAGGCGTAGGTAGACAATACACTGATGCCCTGCTTCGCTACAATAGCGGCCATGGCGCCAAATACGGCGAATGGTGCAAAATTCATCACATAGCCGGTTACTTTAAGTACAATATGCGCTACCGAATCGAAAAACTCGATAACTACCTTGCCCTTTTCGCCAACCGCAGCTGTAGCCACACCAAAAAACAAAGAAAATACCACAATCTGCAGGATTTCGTTGGTGGCCATCGATTCGGCAAAGCTTTTCGGAAAAATATGTGAAATAAAGTCCTTGACCGATAAGGCCGTAGCCTTGATACCCGTATCGGTATGGCTGCTTGGCAAAGGCAGGTGCATAGCCTCGCCGGGCTTGAAGATATTTACCAATAGCATACCCAACAGCAGCGACATGAGCGATGCACTGATAAACCACAACATGGTTTTGCCACCGATCCGGCCCACGGCTTTAATGTCGCCTACCTTGGCTACGCCTACAACCAATGTTGTAAACACCAGGGGCGCAACAATCATCTTGATCAGCCTCAAAAAGATATCGCTCAGCAAAGTAAAAGGCTCCAGTTTTTTCTCGCGCAGGGTTTCGTTTTCCTTGCGGATCTTAACCTGTGCCGCCTTTTGGGTCTTGAGCTGGGCATACTGCACCACAGTGGTGTCTTTCATGTCGCCCAATTGTCCATCTATTTTCTTGATTTGCGCATCGGCACTCACAATAGCTTCGTTATGCTTGCTGAAATTATTAACGTTTAAATAATAACCCACGGCTACGCCCAATACCAGCGCAATGAAAATAAAGAGGGTAAGTTTGTTCTTATTCGACATTTGTTAAGTTTACATTTGAATAGAAGCCGTAAAACTACAATAATTAAATTATTCTCTAAACATTGTTGATAAAGCATTAGTTATTTTACATATTTGGGGCGTAACAAAACTAAATTCCGGACATCCAATCGTTGATCATCAAAAGCCGCTAAGTGAACCAAAAGGATATACTATTTAAGGATATTTTCGACAAGAATTCAAAGAAGATTTTTCACTTATGCTATGGTTATACCGGAGATAAGGATTCGGCCAACGACCTGTTGCAGGAAACCTTTTTAAAGGTTTGGCAAAACCTGGACAAGTTTAGGAACAAATCGCTTATTTCTACATGGATTTACCGTATTGCCGTTAACACCTGCCTAACTTATCTGCGCTCCGAAAAAAGACAGGCTAAAGATGAGCTGACAGAAAACATCATCGAAAACAAAATCGAAGAATATTCTGAAAAGAACGAACAGATTGCCCTGCTCTACAAATCGATATCGAAGCTCGAAGAAAACGACCGTTTGATCATTACCATGGTATTAGACGAGCTGCCTTATAACGAAATTGCCGAGATTTCGGGCATTAGCGAAGGGAATTTGAGGGTAAAAATCCACCGCATTAAACAAAAACTGACTGAATTATACAACCAGCATGCAAGAATTTGATCACATAGAAGCGCTTTGGGCCAAGCACAACACCGTAGATGTGAAAATATCTGCCGACGAAATGCTGAAACAGGCCAAAAAAGAAGTAAGCGGCATGCGTACCAAATCGCTGCTCACCATAGTGGGCATGACGCTCGCCTTTATTGCCTTGGCCATTTTATGGTTTGCTATCGATTTCCGCTCGCTCACCACCCACATCGGCATTAGCCTGATAATCGGCGCCATTATCATCTACACCATTATTCTATATAACAATTACCGCATCATTTCTAAAATCGATTTTACTGCCAATCCGAACGAGTTTATGGCCAAGCTTAAACTTTACCAGTTGAAGCGGTTCCGTTTATACAGCCGTTTGTATTGGTTTTACGCCATTGCCATATCGCTGGGCTTGGCCTTTTATTTCCTCGAAATATTGCCTCACCTGGCATTGTGGGCTAAAATTACGGCACTTGTTTTAAGTTTTGGCTGGATGATTTTCTGTTCTACCCTGGTGCGCAAGGCTGTTATCAAAAAAGACAGGGAAAGAATTGCCTTGCTCATCGAAAAATTTGAGCGCATCAGCGGACAGTTCAAAGA
>JBCNPG010000170.1:0-6505 GCA_039593445.1 Pedobacter sp. | reverse complement strand
GCCCCAAACAATTAAACAAAATCATTAGGTTGCAGGCGGCTTTAAAAATGTTGGCCAAAAAGCGTTTCAACAACCTGACCGATTTGGCTTATGAAGCGGCTTATTATGACCAGGCACATTTTATTAAGGATTTTAAGGAATTTACGGGCCTAAGTCCCAAGAAGTTCTACAGCGACAATTTACAGCTTTCGAAGCTGTTTGCAGATGCCGGGTAAGTTTGTCGCATTTTTACAATTTTTTGCTTTTGCTACTGTGCAACTTTGTTCGATAGAATTGTAGTAAAAAAGAAACCAAATGAAAAAAAATAGCACTGGCCTGGCAATGGCCTTGACGACAATCCTGCTGTTCGCTTTTAAAACAGGAACCACCGATTTAGATAAAACCCAATGGCTGATTGGTACCTGGGAACAAAAAACGGCCCGTGGTAGCCTGTTTGAAACCTGGAAAAAAGCATCTCCAAACGAGTTCCATGGCAAAAGCTACATGCTCAAGGAAAAAGATACTTTGGTTTTCGAAAACATCAAATTGGTACAGCAAGCCGGTGGGCTTTTCTACATCCCGACGGTAAAGAACCAAAATGGCGGCAAGCCAGTTAGCTTTAAAGCCAAAACAGTATCGGCAATTGAAATGGTATTCGAAAACCCTGCCCACGATTTTCCGCAACAGATCAGCTATAAACAAATCAATAAAGATTCGCTGGTGGCCGAAATTTCGGGAACGGTAAACGGCAAATTCAAATCGCAAAGATTCCAAATGCGGAGAAAGAATTAACTGCCGCTTTTGAATAAGATAAAAAGCCTTGTTCCGATTTAGGTATCGGTAGGAGGCTTTTTGGGTTTATGCTGGCTCGGAAACCTCAACAGGCTTTACCTTTTGCCGATGCATATTGCCCCAGTCGGACATGGCTTTAAGCATGGGGCGCATGGTTTCGCCCAAGGCCGTTAAACGGTACTCTACCCGTGGTGGTACCTCTGGGTAAACCAAACGTTCGATTACTTTGTCGTTCTCCAATTCGCGCAACTGGGCCACCAGCATCCGCTCAGAAATCCCATCGATATTCTTTTTGAGTTCGCCAAAACGCCACGTACCATAAGATAGCCTGCACAGGATGGCAGGTTTCCAGCGGCCACCTAAAACATGCAACGAGTAGGCCATGCCACAGCTATCGTTGATTTGTTTCTCGTTAATTGCATTGGTTGAAGTTTCTTTTCTCATTACTTACTTTTTTGTTAGTACCTAACAATTTGTTGTGTACAATCAAATATAGAAGAATGCTGTTTAATTTTGAAGAAAAAAGAAATAAGATCATGAAAAAACTAGCAAATAAAATTGCCTTGGTAACCGGTGGTAGCCGTGGAATTGGTGCGGCCATAGTTAGAAGATTGGCAGCAGAAGGTGCAACAGTAGCTTTTACCTACCACAGTTCGCCCGAAAAAGCCTAGGCCTTGGTGCAAGAAATCAATGCCAATGGGGGTCAGGCAAAAGCCATTGCTGCCAACAGTGCCGACCCTGTAGCCGTAACGCAGGCTGTAGAGCAAACCGTAGCCCAATACGGCGCATTGGATATCTTGGTTAACAATGCAGGCATCTATATTGGAAAAGCCTTTGGCGAGCATAGCCTGCAGGATTATGAAGATGTTATGGCTGTAAACGTAAGAGCCATTTATGCCGCATCTTTGGCTGCGGTAAAACACTTGCCTACAGGTGGCCGCATCATTAACATTGGCAGCAATATGGCCGAAAATGCAATAGGTCCGGCCGGAACATTGTATGTGATGAGCAAAGCAGCGGTTCACGGCTTTAGCCGAGGCTTGGCTAGGGATTTGGGAAGCAGGGGCATTACTGTAAATACGGTACAACCCGGACCAATTGATACGGACATGAATCCTGCAAATGGCGAATTGGCCGATTTTCTAAGAACCCGAATGGCATTGCCCGAGTATGGAACGGGTGCAGATGTAGCCGGATTGGTGGCTTTCTTGGCCGGTGATGAAGGCAAGTACATCACGGGTGCGGCCTTAACCATCGATGGTGGATTTAATGCTTAGCCAATAAAGCACTTGCGAAGTTCACAAACTTCGCAAGTGCTTTTTATCAGTTCATTATTTATTGGTTTAACCTTCTGCCCTCTACCTTCCAACCCTCTGCCTTCACCAAACTATTTTCAAAAATTACCGATCTATTGCCTACCTTTACCCCGATGTAAGTTCTTCACTTTATTTTTCATCAACCGATATCGGTCCTCAATGTAATGTTGGGGTTAATAGGGAATCGTGTGCAAATCACGAGCTGTCGCGCAACTGTAAATCCTGCCTGCAAAGGCAACGATCTTATCAAAAGGCCACTGTTTAGAGCAATCAAAATGGGAAGGCGATATGATGGGGGATAAGTCAGGAGACCTGCCGTTTATCGAATTGACGATGCTTTCGCGTAATAAAGCCATTGGTCTGGTCTGATGCAATCCTAGCCTTTTCCTAGCGGGAATGGCATGCCTGTGTCTGTCTCTTTCCATTTTATGATTGCCAAAGTATAAATAAAGCGTAGGGCTTTTAACGATTTTATTCACTTAATCCTTAAAAGATGCAAACGCAAAACTTGGGCTATCCGCGCATTGGTAGCCAGCGCGAACTGAAAAAGGTCTGCGAAAACTATTGGGCAGGCAAAACCACATTCAAAAGTGTGCTGCAGGTAGGCAAAAACCTGAGGCAAACCAACTGGGAACTGCAAAAGCAGGCAGGTATCGATGTAATTCCCTCCAACGATTTTTCTTTCTACGATCAGGTACTCGATCATTCGTTCAGTTTTGGGGCCATCCCGAAACGCTATAACGAAGTAATCTTAAAAAGCGGCAACGTGGAGCTCGACTTGTATTTTGCCATGGCCAGGGGCTATCAAAAAGACGGTCTGGACATAGTAGCCATGGAAATGACAAAATGGTTCGATACCAACTACCACTACATTGTACCCGAATTTTACAAGAACCAACAGTTTAAGCTGTTCTCTACCAAGATCATCGATGAGTTTTATGAGGCCAAGCAATTGGGCATCACTACCAAGCCGGTACTGATTGGTCCGGTTTCCTATTTGCTGCTGGGCAAAGAAAAAGAATCTGGTTTCGACAAGCTGTCGTTGCTTTCGAACCTGTTGCCGGTTTACCTCGAAATTTTAAAGCGACTAGAAGCCTTAGGCGCAACATATATTCAGTTTGACGAACCTTTTCTTTGCCTAGACCTTGGTGCAAAGGAACAACAGGCATTTGTCCACGCCTATAACGAAATCAAAAAGGCATTTCCACGACTGAAAATGATATTGGCTACCTATTTCGAAGACCTCAATACCAACCTGCCCCTGGTAGCTTCATTGCCGTTCAATGTGCTGCATGTCGATTTGGTGCGCGCACCGGCACAGCTAGCGGATGTGTTGGAAATACTGCCAGCAGAAGCCGTTCTTTCGCTGGGTGTGGTTGATGGACGCAACGTCTGGAAAAACGATTTTGAGGCATCCCTTCAACTCATAGAAAAGGCCGTGGCTGCATTGGGCAAAGAGCGTGTTTGGATTGCCCCTTCATGCTCTCTCCTGCATTCGCCATGCGATTTGGACCTTGAAACCGACGAGCAGAATCTTTCGGCAACAGTTAAGCAGTGGTTGGCTTTTGCCAAGCAAAAAGTGGCAGAAGTAGTGGCCCTGAAAAAACTGGCCAACGGCGAAGAAACACCTGCATTGCGTCAGCAGTTGGCCGATAACCAATTGGCCCAACAGAACCGTAGGCATTCCAGCCTTATCCATAACCCGGCAGTACAACATAGGGTAGGAGCTATTGTGGCACAAGATGCAGAACGGACAAGCAGCTTTGCCGATCGGAGGCTCAAGCAAAGAGCCACCTTGAAGCTGCCACGTTATACCACCACCACGATAGGTTCTTTCCCGCAAACCCCTGAAGTAAGAAGCTGGCGCGCCAAGCTTAAAAATGGCTCTATTTCTATCGAAGAATATAACATCCTGATTGCCGAAGAAACCGCTAAAGCCGTAAAGTGGCAAGAAGAAATAGACCTCGATGTGTTGGTGCACGGAGAGTTTGAACGGAACGATATGGTAGAATATTTTGGCGAACAATTGGCGGGATTTGCCTTTTCTAAAAATGGTTGGGTGCAGAGTTATGGCTCCCGCTGCGTAAAACCGCCACTCATTTTTGGCGATGTGTACAGGCCGCAAGCAATGACCGTAAAATGGACCACATATGCGCAGTCGCTCACAACCAGGTTTATGAAAGGCATGCTTACCGGTCCGGTTACCATTTTGCAATGGTCGTTTGTGCGCAACGACCAGCCACGCGCCACCACTTGCGCACAAATCGCTTTGGCCATTCGCGATGAAGTGGTAGATCTCGAGCAGGCGGGCATCAAAATCATCCAGATAGACGAGCCTGCCATTCGGGAAGGCTTGCCGTTGCAAAAGGCAAAACACCAAGAATATTTGAACTGGGCGGTCAATGCCTTCAAAATCGCCGCCAGTGGCGTACAAGATGATACACAGATCCATACCCACATGTGCTACTCGGAGTTCAACGATATCATTGCGCATATTGCCCATATGGATGCCGATGTAATTACCATCGAAACCTCGCGTTCGCAAATGGAACTGCTCGATGCCTTTGCCGACTTCAAATATCCGAACGAAATTGGGCCGGGTGTATATGACATCCACTCGCCTAGAGTGCCCAAACGCGAAGAAATGATCAGGCTGCTGAACAAGGCCAAATCGGTTATTGCACCCGAACAGCTTTGGGTAAATCCAGATTGCGGACTTAAAACGCGTGGCTGGGACGAAACCAAAACGGCCCTCATCGAGATGGTGGAGGCAGCCAAAGAAATGAGAAAAAACTAACCATCAATTGCTCCTGCCCAAGTAGCCGTTAGGGTTGCTTGGGCTAATTTTTAAATTATGACTTTAACAGAAAGAATAAACGCTTCCCAAACAAGCATCTTCAAGGCGGTTTTTCCAAACACGACCAACCATTACGATACCCTTTTTGGCGGTACGGCCATGCATTTAATGGACGAGGTTGCATTTATTGCCGCTACCCGCTTCAGTAGGCAAACCATGGTTACCGTAAGCAGCGACCGCATCGATTTTAAAAAGTCCATTCCTGCCGGAACCATTGTCGAATTGATTGGCAAAGTGGTTAAAGTTGGCAATACCAGCCTCAAGGTCAATGTAGAAATCTATATCGAACAAATGTATGCCGAAGGCAGGGAATTGGCCGTACATGGCGATTTTACCTTTGTTGCCATTAACCAGGATAAAAAGCCCGTGCCTATTCTAAAATAGTGATTTGACGGGATTCGCTGTTTTGTGGATATGGCTTTTCAAGTATTTCAAATAAAGTTTTCGGCTGTCCAGCTGCTCGTGTTTGCAGGCAGGTTGTACGGTGGCCATCAACACTAAAAGCAGTGCAAATGGCAGTTTTTTTCTGTTCATGGCTTAAGATTGAATATGGTTACAGGTTTTGGTGAGTTTGAGGTTAATGAAATGGGCCATGGCGATGAGCAGGCCTCCCAATGGAATTAAATAATTTTCCAAGTCTTCAATCAGATGCCCCATGGCAATGGAACAAAAGCCTAGCATCAATATCACAAAGGGCAATATTTTGCGATGTTTTTTATAGGCACCTGATAAGGCAATGCAGGCCAAGCCTATGGAAAGGACAATCATGCTCAGCTCTAGCATGGGATTGGCCAAGAACTCGAGCCCGATAATGGGCAATACGGTGATAACGATGGGCAGCAGTGCACAATGAATGGCGCAGGCTACCGAAGCCGACATGCCGACCTTGTCGAACAGTTGGGAATTAATGGGAAATTTCATGCTACAAATATAAATGCAATTTTGTTGCATTTATAAAATAATGTGTATATATTTGGATCTCATCATTATTAATAGTTAAGTTAAGCAATGTGGCAGGGGATACTGCTGCATTGCTTTTTTTTAGCCAGTGTCCAATCTCGCGCGGGTAAAAAACAAAGCTAATCTGTATCATGTCCTGCTGAACAGCGCATCTTCCAAAATGAATAAACTGAATGGCCTATACTGGTTATTTTGAGGTATAGGTGCTATTGAGAGCCACTTTTTTTCAATATTTTTAAGGAGTTGGTTGGTATTCCATGAACAAGATACTCACCGACTTTTAAAACAAGGGTAGTAAAATGACATGGCATAGGCTATTGCTTAAGTTTAGGATTTCCAGATCGTTGCTTTTGCTGCTGGCTATTTTATTGGCCGCCACTATCGTTTTTATTTCAATTTGGCTATGGTTCGATTACCGAATGAATAGGTTGGAAGAGCAACAGGAAAAGCCTAATTTTAAAGAGAACCCTAATTTTTAGCCTTTCCAGTTTTTGTCTTCGTCATTAAGTTTTGAAAAGACCAAACCTTCCCAGCACTTATTTGTTTAAAAGATAATTATTTAACCAAAAGGTAAAAAACATGAAGTTAAAGAATACAGTGC
>JBCNPG010000017.1:0-13117 GCA_039593445.1 Pedobacter sp. | reverse complement strand
CTACCTGCCACACTATACCACCAAGAACGGCTTGCCCAGCAATAATTGCTATTATACTTTGCAAGACCGGAAAGGGTATATCTGGATAGCTACCGACGCCGGCGTGAGCCGCTTTGACGGCACCATGTTCGAGAACTTTTCTGTTGATGATGGGTTGCCCGACAACCAGGTATTGCAATTGAGAGAAGACAAAAAAGGCAGGATCTGGTTTTTGTCGCTAAACGGACAGCTGAGTTATTTCTATAATGGCAAAATCTATAACCCCGATAACGACAAACAGCTTAAAAAACTCAATTTCAATGCGGTAGTCGTTTCTTTTTTCGAAGACAGCAAAGGTCGCATCTGGTTCGGCACCAACAAGAACATCATCGGTGTGTGGGATGGCGAATCGCTATTCAAGTACAGTTCCCCTACCCTAGAAAAACAATTTGCCAATGCCTTCGTTTACGAAGACCTGCATGGCAATATCTGGGCTTACAGCACAACGGCCAGCTTCTTGTATATCAGGAACAACTTTGTGCGCGTAGAAGATAATTTTTTGCCCCTATCCTATAAAACGCTAGCGCTTACCAAAGACAAACTGGTGTACTTTCTGAACAAAGATGGCTTAAACATCAAATCGGGTGCCATGAGCAGGCCGGTTTTGCGCGTAGCTCCTGAACTGTTGAGCAATAATCCAGGCTATATTTATGCCAACGACGAAGAACTCTGGTTAAGCAACAACAGTGGCGTTTATGTAATAGATTACGACGGCAACACCAAGCAGTTGCTTAAAAACGTTGATGTGAACCAAGTCATCAGAGACAACAACCAAAACATGTGGTTTACCACCAAAAATGGCATCTACCGATTGCCCGCGGCCAAAGAGAGGCTTTACATCATCAATAAAGACCAAGGTTTGAGTACCGAAGTGGTTAAAAGCATAACCAAAGACGAAAAAGGCAAGCTGTGGCTGGGCATGGGCAGTGGCGACCTCAACGTCATGAACCTCAGGTCAAAGCAGGTACAGCATATCAACATTGCCAATAAGCAAAAATACAATACCATTAAGCAATTGCTGATCGATCAAAAAAACCATACCCTTTACTTCGCCTCCGATTATGGCCTTGGCTCGGTCTCCTCCAGCAATCCGCAACAAAAATCGCTTCGTTTTTTAAAGGAAACCAACAATTCCATCTTTGTGGTCAAGAATTTTAGCATAGATACCACAGCTAAACTGGCCTTGGCGCTTTCTTCTGGCGTGGTCATCATTAACGATAGAAACCACAAATTCGAATTCTCTTCGCTAAACTACAAGGAGCAGCAGGATTATTTTAAGGATCGTTCTTACCGCGTATTTTACGACCATAACCAGAGTTTATGGTTTTCCAACATCAACGGACTGTCGGAATTTAACCATGGCATACTCAACAAATATTATGAACATGCCCCTTTGCTTACCAAACGCATCAACGACATCAAGGAGCTGGCTAATGGCGCATTGGCCATGGCTACCGATGGTTACGGCATCGTTATTTTTAAGAACGGCAAGGTGATCAAGCATATTACCCAAAAAGAGGGCCTCAACAACAACATCATCAACAGGCTTTTTGTTAAGGACAATTACCTATGGGCTATCAGCAATACCGGCATTACCCGGATCTCGACGGCACAAAACAGCTTTAGCATCAATTCGTTCGACTATGCCAACGACTTGCTATCCGACGACCTGAACGATCTTTATATCGATACAGATACGGCTTATTTTGCCACCAACAACGGCCTGGTCTATTTTGCACATGGCCAAAGAGCCACGCAGGCCAGGGCACCCAAAATCTACATTTCATCGGTACTTAACAACAGGGAGGTGCTCGATTTGAGTTCGGCCAGTTTTACGCTTAAACCCGATGAGCGCAACATCACTTTTAACTACAGCGCCATCGACTTTAAGAATCGCAAGATCCTATACCGGTATCGCCTTAAACCAGATGCGCCTTGGTCTGAAACCAGGAACAGGCGCTTGGAGCTTTCTTCATTGGAGCCTGGCACGTATTGCTTCGAAGTAAGTGCAAAAAGCCAAGACAGTCCATGGAGCCAGCCTGCCAAGATCAATTTTGTGCTCGAAAAGCATTTTTGGCAAACCTGGTGGTTCCTCACGCTGCTGTTAGCCATTGGTGGCTACATTTTATATGCCATTACGGTTAGCATCACCAAAAGGCAGAAGAACAAGGAACAAGAACAGTTGTTGCTGAAAAACAAAATCCTGATGCTGGAGCAACAGGCGCTACAGGCCATGATGAACCCTCATTTCGTATTCAACGTGATGAACTCTATCCAGCACTATATCAATACCAAAAACACTTCATCGGCCAACAAGGTACTTACCGGATTCGCAAGGCTCATCAGAAAGAACCTCGAAATCTGTACCAAGAGCTATATCAATTTAGAAGAAGAAATCGAGTACCTCAATCTCTACCTGAGCCTGGAGAAGAACCGTTTTGGCGACAAGCTCATTTATAGCATCCAGGTAGACCAACAGCTTGAGAAAGAAGAAACACTTATCCCTTCGATGCTTTTGCAGCCTTATATTGAGAATGCAATATGGCATGGTATCATGCCTAAAGAAGAAGGCGGCGAGGTCAACATCCAAATCAACCAACTAGACGAAGATTACCTGCGTATCCAAATAATCGATAACGGCGTTGGCATCAGCAACTCGCTGGAGCAAAAGAAAGGCAGCCACCAGAGCAAAGGCATGAGCCTGACCAAAGAAAGGATCAATTTATTGAACAAGATTGAAGCAAAACCTATACAATTGTACATCGAACAGCTGGGAAAAAGTGGTACTTCCATCACAATTTTAATCCCATTACAGTAATTTTTACCGTTTACTCAATTATTCATACCACTCACTAAATATTCTCCAATCATTGTTCAAATAGCATTAAACTTGTTATAAGATATTCAACAGCCCAGATGGGTTTGTTTAAAAAACGTTCTTATAGGATTGACAAAGATATTTTTTAACCTAACCTAAAACTATATCTCAATTCAGGTTTCATTTGTGTGTTAAAAGCGTCCCGAAAAAATCGAGACGCTTTTTTGTTTTAAAGCCTATTTCCCATCCTTTTGGATTTGCTTTATCGCTCTTCAATCCGTTGCATTTCAAGCCCCTAAAAAATTCAAAAAAACTTTCAGAAAGAACGATTTTATATTAATTTTGACCTAAATAAAATTCTAAAAAAACAGGTTTCTTTCTATTTAAAAAGATTTTTTGTAATTTAGAGTAATCGTTAAAACTTCCGACAATTAATATTTTTTGTGTTATGAAAACGCCAAAAAAACCTATTCAGAAAAACCCATTGAACAAGCCGATGTCTAGCAAAAAGGAATCAGATGAAGAAGATGATGATGATGATATCCAAGATCGTGATATCAGGGACGAAGACGATGACGACGACTTCGATATGCCGTTAGACGATTTAGATACCTTCGAAAGTTTTGACGATGACGATGATGACGACGACAGATACTAATCAAGTTTAAAAAACCTTATATTTAAAAGCATCCTATTAGGGTGCTTTTTATTTTAAATCCACTCCGCAAATGAAGATTATACCCGTTAAGGATAGCAGAACGCAAAAAGAATTTTTAAATGTTGTAGACACCATCTATAAAAACGATCCGAACTGGATCCGTCCGCTAGACCAAGACATCGAAAAAATATTTGACCCAGAAAAAAATCCTTTTTTTAAGCATGGCCAATGTACGCGTTGGATCTTGGTTGACAGCCAAGGCAAAGCCATTGGACGCGTGGCCGCCTTCATTAACGAGAAAAAAGCGCAACATTACGAGCAGCCTACCGGTGGCATGGGCTTTTTTGAATGTATAAATCAACAAGAAGCCGCCTTTCTGTTATTCGATACGGCTAAAAACTGGCTCCTGGATAAAGGCATGAAAGTAATGGAAGGCCCGATCAATTTTGGCGAGAACGACCAGTTTTGGGGGCTATTGGTTGAAGGATTTACGCCACCTTCTTACGGCATGAACTACCATCTGCCCTATTATCATCAATTCTTTACCGACTATGGCTTCGAAACGGCTTACGAACAGCTGACCAACCATATCAATATAGATATTCCTTTTCCGGAGCGCTTTACCAAAATTGCAAATTGGGTGGCGGGAAAACCGGCTTATACCTTTGAGCACTTCAAAAAGAGCAATTCGCAGAAATACATCAAGGATTTGATGGAAATTTATAACGATGGCTGGAAAGATTTTGAAAATTTTGTGCCTATCAAGCAGGAAACGCTGCAGGAAAGCTTTAAGCAGATGGAAGTGATCATGGATGAAAAGCTCATTTGGTTTGCCTACGCCAATGGCGAACCAGCGGCCTTCGTTGTGGTTATACCTGATGCCAACCAAATGATCAAGGGACTAAACGGCAAACTGGGGCTATTGGAAAAGCTAAAATTCGCCTACAGGCGCTGGGTTGGCGTAACCCGTATGCGCGCCATTGTCATGGGTACCAAATCGGCCTACCAAAAACATGGGTTGGAATCGGTGCTTTTTATCAAGCTGAAAGAATATGTTTTGCCAAAAAACCAATACAAGGAACTGGAACTTTCATGGGTTGGCGATTTCAACGAAAAAATGATCGCCATACATCAGGCTACCGGCGCAACTTTTGGCAAACGCCACCTAACGTTGCGAAAGGTTCTTTGATTCCGATAAATTTCTGAGCTCCTCATAAAGATCGATGATCTTCTTTTGGAGCTTGGTGATTTCTTCTTCCTTGATGGCCAGCTTATCTTTAAGGATGCTGATTTCTACAGATGAAATCCCGCCCTGGATTTCATTGCCTTCGCTGGAAATAATTTCCAGGGTCGAAACTTCAAATAGTTTGGCTATCTGCTCCAACCTGGAAATATTGATGTCGGTTATACCTGTTTCGATTTTAGAAAATGCGGGAATAGAAATACCAAGTTTTTTCGCTACCTCTCCCTGGCTCCAGCCATTTTTTTGACGCAACTGTCTGATGTTTTTTCCAATGTTGTTCATTTGATTTGTTAGGTAAATAGAGTTTGTACATCACTATACATTCAACTCTAATGCCAATCTAACCAAATCCATGCCTCCAAAGTTACCCGAGCTCATCAACAACAGGTTCGTTTTAGCAAAATCAAGTTGCCTCAAATATGTCTCCAATTGTGTGGCTTTGTTAAAAAACAGGAGCCTCTCATCACCAAAAGATGTTTGAACATCTTTTTCGGTCAACGGTTCCATTTTCTTTTGGATAAAAGTCTTTTCGTCTATGTAAACAATGGCTATATCCGCATCGTTCATCGTATCTTTGTATTGTTGCAGAAAGGTTCTGTTTAAACTGCTAAAAGTATGCAACTCGATACAGGCCACCAATTTCCTATCCTTAAATTGTGCCTTTACAGCATCAATAGTAGCTTTTAGCTTAGATGGAGAATGTGCAAAGTCCTTGTAGACATTGGTCTGTTTGTTGGCGCTCAGCAACTCTAAACGCTTGGCCGCTCCAGTAAAAGATGCAATAGCCTGGTTAAAGTCATTTTCATTGATACCCAACTGCCCGCACACCAATCGGGCGGCACTTAGGTTCATTAAATTATGATCTCCAAACACTTTAAGTGGCGTGTTTTGAGGTAAGATATATGTTACTCCGTCTATTACTTCATGCGCCGGAATACCATATTGAATGCGCTCTATATTTGCTTTAGAGTTAACAACGATTTTTCTTAATTCTAAATCATTTTCACAATAAATCAATTTACCATTGGGTAAAATCGTGTCTATAAATTTACTGAACTGGGAAATATATTCCCCAAATGTTGGAAAAACATTGATATGATCCCAAGCAATTCCACTGATTACGCCGATGTTGGCATGGTACAGATGGAACTTTGGTCTGCGGTCAATCGGCGATGCCAAATACTCGTCGCCTTCGATAATAATCACCGGTGCCGAATCGGTTATCTTCACCATGGTATCGAAACCGGCAAGCTGCGCCCCTACCAGGTAGTCGAAATCGCGCTGGTAATAGTTCAGCACATGCAAGATCATTGAGGTAATGGTGGTTTTGCCATGGCTACCCCCAATAACTACCCTCAGTTTGTCTTTCGATTGCTCGTAGATATATTCGGGATAAGAATAGATTTTTAGCCCCATTTCCTGGGCCTTGAGCAGTTCAGGGTTGTCTAAACGGGCGTGCATGCCCAAAATAACGGCATCGATATCAGGCGTAATGGCTGATTCGTGCCAGCCCATTTCGGCAGGCAAAAGACCATAGCTGGCCAACCTGCTGCTCGACGGCTCAAAAATCACATCGTCTGAACCGGTTACCTTAAACCCTTTTTTATGGAGGGCAATGGCCAAATTGTGCATGGCACTGCCTCCTATTGCGATAAAATGTATACGCATATCTCTAGTTAAAATGTTAAATGTTGGAAAGTTGAAACGTTGCAAAGTGTTAATTTCAACTTTAGCACTTTACAATCCTCCAACCTACTTTTCATTCCGAAGAACGAGTTACAGTTCACTTTTTCAGGAACTGGGCGGCCACCCAATCTCCAAGTTTCTTATGGTTGATATAAACCAAGCCGAAATTGGCACAGTGAGACTTGATCATGTCCAAATCTGGATGTTCATAAAACCCGCTAAAGAAAATGCGGCCACCTTCTTTAAGCACCTGGGCATAAGCCTCGATCTGGTCTAACAAGATATTGCGGTTGATATTGGCTAAGATCGTGTCAAATTCGGTAGCTGGAATGGCTTCTTTGCTGCCACAGAAAGAAGTCAAATTGCTTACCCCGTTCAGTTCGGCATTTTCGAGCGTGCTGCGATGGCAAACCTCGTCATTATCGATAGCCACGATTTGCTTGGCACCTCTTTTGGCAGCCAAAATACCCAATATGCCGGTCCCCGCACCCATATCCAGCACCGTCTGATCAGTTACATCAGTCTCCAGAATGTACTGCATCATCATGGTGGTTGTTTGGTGGTGGCCGGTACCAAAAGCCATCTTCGGATCGATGACGATTTCGTACTCATATTGGGGCTGCGCCTCGTGAAAGGTTGCCCGAACATAGCAATTGTCGGTAATAATTAACGGACTAAAATTCCTTTCCCATTCTTCGTTCCAGTTTTGGGCCTCAATATCACTTACCTGATAAGTATATTGCAACTCATCGCCAAAGCCCGCCAAAGCCTCGTTCAGCGCAGCTTCGTTAAATTGGTTAGCCAGGATAAAGGCATCAAAGCCGTTCTCGGTATCTTCAAAAGTATCAAAACCGATTTCGCCTAAGGCGCCTATCAATAAATCCTGCTGGTATTCTTCGATTTGGCCAAATTGAAAAGCTACTTGTTTATAATCCATTAGGAATTGAAGGTTTTGATGATGTCAACAAAATCGCGCGATTTTAATGAAGCGCCGCCAATCAGGCCACCATCAATATCGTGTTGGGCAAAAAGTTCGGGCGCATTTTGGGCGTTACAGCTGCCTCCATATAAAATCGTTGTATTATCGGCAATGTTAGCGCCGTATTTGGCTTCTATTTCTGCCCTGATAAAGGCGTGGATATCCTGTGCCTGCTCAGGTGTTGCGGTTAAGCCTGTGCCAATAGCCCAAACTGGCTCGTAGGCCAAAACAATTTTGGCAAAATCATCGGCACTTAAATTGAACAAGCCATTTTCCAGCTGTGTTTTGAGCACATGGTAATAGCTGCCATTGTTGCGCTCGTCAAGGGTTTCGCCTACGCAAAAAATTGGCGTAAGGTTATTTTTAAGGGCCAATTCGGTTTTTTGAGCCAAAAGTTCATCTGATTCGGCGAAGTACTGTCTACGTTCGGAGTGGCCGATAATTACATATTCGCAACCCACAGAGCTGAGCATTTTAGCCGAAATTTCACCGGTAAATGCACCGCTTTCTTTTTGGTGGCAATTTTGGGCGCCGATCTTCACTACGCCACCAGCTAATTGCGACAAGCTGTTGAGATGGATAAACGGCGAGCAGATCACGGCAATCTGATTGCCTTTTCTTTCATCTCTCACCATATTTACGATTTCCGAAAAAAGAGATACCCCTTCTTGGTAATCCAAATTCATTTTCCAGTTGCCTGCAACTATCTTCTTTCTCATAATTTTTTATTGCTTTGTTAGGTTAAAACCCTCTATATTGTTCTGTTATTTCAAAAATATGTGCTAAAATGGCTTGATCTGCATCATTCAAAACCTCTTGCTTTCTGGCCAGCACTTTGGTTGCGGTAGCCAACATTTTATCCAATCGATAGGTTTCGAATCCCTGCGCACCGCCCCAGCTAAAATCTGGAATATGGTTTGGCGGAAAGCCTGCCCCAAAAACATTCGCGCTTACGCCTACTACCGAACCTGTATTAAACATGGTATTGATGCCACATTTGGCATGGTCGGCCATGATCAAGCCACAGAACTGCAAGGAGGTATCGCGCATTTTTTGCATTTCGTAATCGTACAGCTTTACGTTGGCATAATTGTTTTTCAGGTTGGAGTTATTGCTATCGGCGCCGATATTGCACCACTCGCCCAGCACCGAATTGCCCAAATAGCCCTCGTGGCCTTTTGAAGAATTGCCCCAGATTACCGAGTTGTTGATCTCGCCTCCCACGCGACAATTGGGACCGATTGTGGTGCCGGAATAAATCTTGGCACACATTTTTACCGACGAGTTTTCGCCAAGCGCAAACGAACCACGAATGGCACTCCCCTCCCAAACTTCAGAGTTTTTGCCCAGGTAAATAGGCCCGTAAGTCGTATTAAATATGCTACAAGCGGCTTTTGCGCCTTCCTCTACAAAGATATGATCGCCTAAAATGGTATTGGTGCCATCTAGTTGCGCAGAAGTTCTGCCCTTGGTGAGCAAGGCAAAATCCTTTCTTATCTCTATGGGGTTAAACCCAAACAAGTGCTCTGGGTAAACCAGGTGCGTAAAATCGCCGGTAAAGGTTACAGGTTTCAATTGCTGTAAAGCCTCATCAGCCGATAGGCGTGCCGAAGCAAAATAAGCGATGACCAGTTCATTTTTAACCAGCACCTCGCCGTCTTTGAGTGCCGTAACGGCATGCAGCAGGGCCTCGTCTGGGCAGATTGACCCATTGATATAAAGAGATGAACTGATTGCAGGATATTTGGCGCTCAGGTAGGCTTGGGTTAGATAACCAAAATCGGCATGGAGGTGTTTAGCCCATTTTTCGGCAATGGTTAAGATGCCTATCCTCAAATTTGCCACGGGCCTGGTAAAGGTCAGCGGCCTTAGCGAAAGCCAAGACTTGTCATCAAATAAATTGATTGTCATAAGCTACAAAAATAAAAAAAGTCCCGAGGCATTTGCACGGGACTTCTAAATATTTTATGCCTAAGCTAAAATTATTTCTTAGCGTAACGCGATTTGAATTTATCGATACGGCCAGCGGTATCAACCAATTTCATTTTACCAGTATAGTAAGGGTGAGAAGTGTGAGAGATCTCTAGTTTGTATAATGGATATTCATTACCATCTTCCCATTTAATAGTTTCTTTAGTCTCAACGCATGATTTGGTCAAGAAAGCATAGTCGTTAGACATGTCTTTAAATACAACAAATCTGTAGCTTGATGGATGCAAATCTTTTTTCATTTGAATATTATTTAAGTTTTATGTGTATGAAACTTCAAGAATAAGGTTGCAATTTGCTGGCAACGCTACTTATGAATATTTCAATTAGTCTTTTGTTTCTTCGCTCTAATTTTAGAGGATGCAAATATCTTAATTTTATTTTTATTATGCAAGCAACCTGCGGATTTAAATGTGTTTTATTTTAGGAGCCATCAAAATGAAGCCATCAAATCTGTATAAAAACCTGAATATAAAATATTTAGCCAATAAAACTACTTGACATTCCCTTAATTTTTATCGCCGATTTTAGCAACGGGGATCAATTCAAGCAACGAAAAAACCACAATCGATAACGATGTAGCCAGTATCAAATAAAGGATAGTAAAAATATCGCTGTTCTTTTGCACAGACTCAGGTGTCCATATCCAAGCAATGTCTTTGGTAGAGGCATCGTTTAAAAGCCACTCTTCACAACCCACCAGCTGCGCATCGCTATCATCTTTATAGGTGGAAGAGCCACAGATTTTTTTAGCTTTTTCTGATAAATCTCCTCCAATAGCCTTATAAGACGAGTTGCCAACACTGTACAGTGTCTTTTTTGAATGAAAACTGTAACCCAAGCCAGAGCACAATAAAAGAGCAAAGGAAATCCAAATAATCCAATGCCAAACTTTCGACGTTCTATTTTTTAGCACCAAGAATTTAATCAACAGGAAGACAACCAAGCAAATTACCTGCGTATAGGTATAGATAAATTCATCACCATTAATTTGGGCTGGCAATATTTTCTGCAAAAAACCACCAAATGCTCCAAATAACGCCAAAATCGCTTGGATGCCGGTAGTAAGTATATTTTTTCCGCTTTCAGACATGGCCATTTCAATTTACTTTGTAAACAAACAAATTCCCTTCAATTGGGAGTACAAGATCTTGGCTGTGCACTATTTTACTTTTTGCTTTGTCCAGCACAAGAACAATAAATTTGCCTGAATATAGGTTCCTCAGCCTTTTAGCCATTCCAAAGCTCCACTTGTAAGCATACCTATCGAATTTGTTATAGCAATTGCCAACATCAACCCATTGATCATCGGCATAGCATTTTGCAAAGAACTCATCTAAGTGACGCCATAGTTTTGGAAATATAAAAACACAATAGTCTTTTGGATTTAACCCTTGGCCAAACCCTATATCCATATCAAGGTAATTATTGGGCATCACCCTTAACGAAGTTCCACCTCCTCCCTCCTCGTAGGAAAGGTTTTTGGACACATAGGAATTGGCATTCATCATGGTTTTTGCATAGCCGGCAACCGCATTGAACTGTGTCTGTTTCTTTGCGGAGACTTTCTTCAGATTTTCGGCTCCAAGCAAATAGGATTTGAAATTATCCACCGCTATTTGTTTTTGCGAATCAGGCAAGAACTCATAATTATTGGCCAAAGAATTGATTACTGATCGTCTAGCCCTAAAAATAGAATCAGACTTGGAAGCCAATTTCGCCTCCTTTGCCGTGGTTGCTTTATACTTGATCTTGTTAGATAAAACCTCAAATTGTCGGTGTGCATCTAAAATAGCTATGTAAAGCGAATCTATTTTCTTCTTGCTGGTATCTGCTTGGCCAAAAGTTGGACTCGAAAAGACGCAATAGATTGCACTGATAAGGCAAGCTGCCAAAAGCTTCTTTTTTTTCATTATGGAGCGTTAATTTAGATCGAAAAACATTTCTCGAACTATATTATTAAATTAAAAAAAATCGTTTACAAAATCAATTATTTTTCAATTTAACTTCTAATTATCAACGGGTTAACCATAAGTTAAAATCTAAAGACCGCTCTTCAATCAGCTTCGCAAGCCCCTAACTATATTTTTTCCAGGTTTCTACCTTGGCTTTTTGGCGTTCGATATAAGCCCTGGCAATCACTTCGGCCGAGTTTTGGTTGCCACTGGCCTCTAACAATTCCTTCAGCTTATACTGGTCGACATCGGCCCGGTAAAGAATCTGCAGCAGCTTGGAAAAATCGTTTTCTACCAAATAATCGAATGAATTGACCAGGATTTGGTAAAGCTGTTCCTCGCTCAGGTTCTCGGCGATATCGAAATCTTTGCTGATTATTTTGATTAATGATGCTGTTTCGGCCATTATTTTAACTTATTCATAATTTTTTGACGACAAATCGTTTAACCCGCCTATAGTTTCGGGTACTACTCCATCTTTTCGGCACTGCGCTAAACTAAGAGGTTCCATTTCGATGAGCTCGGGCAGTTTTACCCCCCTCACCATATCCAATTCTTTATATGGACGGCAATAGAGCACATCATCTTTTCTATTAAGCTGATCGCCATAAAAACTAAAGGACCTATTTTTTTTATCCTTCATCGAATTCACGTAAATCCTGTTTTTTTCAAAACAGATAAAAAGGAGGTATTCTCGATACCACTCGACTAAAAGGCATTCAAAATCTACAGAATTTTCGCCACCGGCTATCGGTGCCCAACTCCAAACAGCACCGTCGCCATAAACCACCAGGTAAGGATTGTTCGAGCCATCGGTCTCATGCCAAACCAACCTGCCATCGGCATAATCGATATCATGTATATAAATAGAACGCCTGCCACGTCCAGCTTCATATTCGACGTGCAACCCATCAAAGGTTACATCCGAATAACTGGCTTTTAATAAATCGATCACGACTTGAACTAATTCCATTGAATTACAGTTGGCAATTTATGGTTAACCTATCACAACAATTTGGTGCCAGGCATCCTGTTAACGATCTAGTCAATTAACGAATTTCCTGGCAAAGTTCTACCAGTACGCCATTGCTGTCTTTGGGATGCACAAAACAGATCAGTTTATTATCGGCACCTTTTTTCGGCTCGGCGTTCAGCAAGGTAAAGCCTTCGCTTTTTAGGCGTTCCATTTCTGCATGGATATCTTCCACATCAAAAGCAATATGGTGGATCCCCTCGCCTTTCTTTTCCAAAAACTTGGCAATGGCGCTGTCTTCGCGGGTGCTGGCCAGCAGTTCGATCTTGTTTTGCCCCACTTTAAAAAACGCCGTGTTCACTCCTTCCGATTCGACCGGCTCTGTCTTGTAGCAGGCTGTTCCGAGCAGTTTTTCGTAGGTATGGCAGGCCTGTTGCATATCTTTTATGGCAATGCCAATGTGTTCTATCTTGTTCATCTTGGTTTTAAACAGTTAAGCAAATGTAAAAATGCAGGTTTTACCTATAGCTTCATAGCTATTATTTATAATTGTTCGAAAACTTTTTTCGTATCTTTGTGTATTGATAACAATTGATAGATGATGGAACTTCCGATTTACTTAGATAATAATGCTACCACGCCTCTTGATCCAAGAGTGCTAGAGGCCATGTTGCCTTACTTTACCAGCAAATTTGGCAACGCCTCCAGTCGCAACCACGCCTTTGGTTGGGTAGCCGAAGAAGGTGTTGATTACGCACGCGAACAGGTAGCAAAACT
>JBCNPG010000169.1:0-6506 GCA_039593445.1 Pedobacter sp. | reverse complement strand
CTGGCTTACAGAACTTCACAGGTTTTATATCCTTTGCAGATCAGCGTAGATCAGAAAGGGAAGTTTAATGCCGTAAATATAAACACGATGGCCATATCGAGGCCCAATGCCGCAAAAGAACTGGCTGAAATATGAGGGTTGGAAACGGCAAAGTTAAAAATGATAATGCCCAAAATATCCGAAAAAGAGCTCTCGTAAATGATAAACTCCCTGCTTTTTTTGCCTAGTCCGGCTACAGAAGGAATGGCAATGGCCGAGCTGATTACGCTAAACGGTACTGCATTGACCAAGCAAAGGTAAAGTTCCCGGCCCGTTACCTGGTAAATAATGAAGGTGATGCAGGCAATAGTGGCCAATAGGATGAAAAAGGCCGAAAAGAAAGCGCCTTTAATGATTTTATTCTTCTCTTGGTCGTACTTGAGCTCTAAAGAGCCCTCAAAAACGATCAATATCAATCCCACGGTACCCAAAGTAGGCAGGATGCGCAAAAAATTGAAGGTTTGCAGGTGCAGGTTGTCTACCAGCAGGCGCAGGCCAATACCCAGCAACAGGAGCAATAAAACCGAAGGCAGCTTGGTTTTGCTGGCCACCAAATCAAACAGATAGGAAAAGATAACCAGTCCGCTTAAAATAATCAAAGTAGTGTAGGTCGTCATGCCGTTTTCGTTGTTAAGCCGACCAAATGGTCAGGATTTATTCCTTAAAAAATAGGGCCTTGAGTTCGCTAGCGTCGTTGGGTTCCATTTTTCCGCCCAAGATCAAACGCAATTGCCTGCGGCGCAAAGCACCGTTGAACAGTTCGATCTCTTCGTCGGTTTCTGGTCTCAACTCGGGCACAGGGATGGTTCTGCCACTTTGATCAACCGCTACGAAAGTATAATAGGCTTCATTCGACTTTGCTCTGCTGCCAGATGGGATGTTTTCCGCCCAAACGTCTAGCCGTACCTCCACAGAAGTGTTGAATGAACGGGTTACTTTGGCTTCAATGGTAATTACATCGCCCAGTTTAATGGCCTGTTTAAAGGAAACATTGTCAACCGAAGCCGTAACCACAATCCTGTTGCAGTGCTTTTGTGCCGAAATAGCCGCCGCGATATCCATCCAATGCAACAAACGTCCGCCCATTAAGTTGTTGAGGGTGTTGGTGTCGTTGGGTAATACCAGTTCGTTCATGATCGTGAACGAATCTTTAGGGCTTTTAGCTTTTATACTCATAATGGCTGCAAAAGTAGATAAAAAAGATGGGTTTTGTTGTATTTTTTGGCAAAAGCCATGCGTCTGACTATGGTCAAGAAAGGCGAAATACTTGCTTGCCAGCGCTTAAATTACTAAAATAGTCTATCATTTAAAACATAAGCCGCTCTTTCCTGTTACCCTTATTTAGCCTTTAAAATATGCAGAACCCAACGCTTATCCAGTATTTCCACTGGTACTACAACGAAGCCGATAATTTATGGACAAAAGTAAAAAAGGAGGCCGGAAACCTGGCTGCCATGGGGATTACGGGACTTTGGCTTCCGCCGGCCTATAAAGGCACCAATGGCACTTTTTCTATCGGCTACGATACCTACGACTTATTTGATCTGGGCGAGTTTGATCAAAAAAATAGCATCGCTACCAAATATGGCACCAAGGCAGAATATCAGCAGGCCATCGAGGCTTTGCATCAAAACGGCTTACAGGCTATTGCCGATACGATCTTTAACCACAAAGCCGGTGGCGATGAACTGGAAAAGATAAGCGTAAGACGGGTGAATGAAGAAAACCGGAACGAATTTACATCTGATGTATTCGAAATCGAGGCTTGGACCCGCTTTACCTTTCCCGGGCGAAAAGGCAAATACTCCGAGTTTATTTGGGACCACCAATGCTTTAGTGGCGTAGATTGGGCCGAAGACCTGAAAGAGTCGGCGATTTTCATGATCGAAAACGGCTATGGTGAAGGCTGGGAAAAAGTTCCTTCCAACGAAATGGGCAATTACGATTACCTGATGTTCGACGATATCGATTTTAGAAATCCAGCGGTACGCGAAGAACTTAAGTACTGGGGCAAATGGTATTACGAAACTACCCAGGTAGACGGTTTCCGTTTGGATGCCGTTAAACACATCTCGCCCGATTTCCTGATCGAATGGATGGACGAGATGCAGCAAGCATGTGGCCGAGAATTCTATTTTGTGGCCGAGAACTGGGATATTGAAAATGTAAGTGAATTGGATCAATATCTTGAAATTACCGGTGGCCGAACGCAATTGTTTGATTCGTTGTTGCACCATAACCTCTACCTGGCTTCTACCGAAGGCAAGGATTACGATATGAGCCATATTTTTGACAATACTTTGGTAGGCAGCAGGCCCGAACTGGCGGTTACTTTTGTGGATAACCACGATTCGCAACCTATGCAGGCACTGGAATCCTTTGTCGATTATTGGTTCCGTCCATTGGCTTATGCACTGATTTTGCTGCGCATTCAGGGCACGCCCTGTGTGTTCTTTACCGATGTATATGGTGCCAGCTACGAAGACAAGGAACAGCAGGTAGATTTGGCCGCTGTGGAAGAGTTGCCTGCCATGTTAAAAATCAGAAAGGAGCTAGCCTACGGCGAGCAACACGACTATCTTGACCATCCAAATTGTATTGGCTGGACCCGAACAGGCGACAGTGAGCATGAAAATTCGGGTTTGGCCGTATTGATGTGCAATGGCGATGAAGGTTTTAAGGAGATGCAGGTAGGCAAAACTTTTGCAGGTCGTGTTTTTGTTGACGCCCTCGGAAAAAGGCAGGAGGAAATTACAATTGACGATGATGGAAAGGCTACTTTTCTATGCAATGCGGGTAACGTAAGCGTTTGGGTGCTCAAAGAGGCGATGGTCTAAGCTATCAGCAACAAATGGTATCTGTAGGCCTTGGGGCTTCGGTTTGTTCTTCCTTTTTTTGCTTGTCCCTGATTTCGATGGAATTGTTTTTTTCTTTAATCGCAAGCCATACAATGCCGGTACCGATCAAAGCGGTAATTACAACGATCCAGGTAAACGAATTCAATATCTTTTTGGTGAATTTGTAGCCTCCGCCGGGAACATAGGCAGCTTTTTTATGTTCCTTGTTATAAGCATTAATGTCGAATTCGAAAGGTGCGATGTTTAAGAGCGCGCTTTCGTGGGCGTATTCTTCACGATGAATTACATACTTGGAGTTACTCTGGTCTATCTTTTTGCTGGTAGCTCTTCTAAAATGAAGGGCAATGCCAATGATCAATAAACTGATCATGCCGGAGCAAATCAGGTAGGAGGTAGGATTAACTTTGGTGCTCGTCGTAATAAAGCTTCCTATCACGCCCCCAAAAATGATGATGGTTGTTTGCAAGATGGTTTTGAGTACGCCAATGGCATCCTGCGCGTGCGCAATTTCGGCATCCTGGTTGGCGCGCATGCCATCAAATGCCTCACGTTTATGGGCAATGTGAATATCTATTAATTTATCGTTGGAGACAGGTGGAGAGATGTCCGCAGATTCTTTGTGTATGGTCATGGACTTTAGGCGCTAAAGATTGCACCTAAAATAATAGAATAGCCATAGATTTGACAGCCTGATAATGCTCTATTTTTTTACATTGGAGAGGTTGGTAAAGCCGATCAGTTCGTCCCAGCGGCCTCCCGGTTTGCGATAATAGGCCAAGATCTGGTAAGTGTTGCCGGTTTCGAAAAAAGAGCCCTCAAAAACCGTATCGTCAAATTTACCATTCGCATCAACCCAAACGTATTTGAAGTCGTAAACACCCTGCTTTACCTTGATGTTGCCATAAAAGCGCTTGCGGCTGCTGTCGTAATTCAGTCTGCTGTCGTCGTTGGTGGCATAATTGTTAAATCGGCCAACTACATAGGCATTGCCTTTGGCGCTAGGTGGCGTTGCGTTTAGCGTAAAAAGTACATTGGCGTAGTCGCTATCGGTAATGTTGTCGCGACCGTCTTGGTTGCGTACAAAAAAATCGCCGTTTTCGTCAAATTGGTTGCTGTACCGGGCGGTGCCCATGGCTTGGTCGGCAAAAAGGATAATGTTGATCGAAGTATCGCGGTAAATATCCTGCACATGCTCGGCTTTATACCTAAAGCTCCTGATGTCAAATTTGCGGAACTCGTTGCCTGCCCAAAATTCGTTGGTGCCTAATTCGTTATAAGTGAGGGTTCCGGGTTTTACAAAGGCGGGTTTGGTGTTAACAACGGCGGTTTGCGGAATGCCATTTTGCATCACTATAGCCTTCACTTGCTGGTAGGGGTTTTGAATAGCCATTTGATGGAAAATGCTAAAGCTTACCCTTTGCTTGCTGTTGCGGAATTCCACTTGGCTGCTCGGCAACAGCTCGGCGCCAATATTGGCCAGGTTGTCAACAATGTAAAACCTTTGGGTGATGATCACGTTTTCGGGCCTGTTGCTTTCGTAAACCTTAAGCAGGTAATTGCCGCTTATTTTGGGCTTGATCTGGTCGTTGGGCAGCGCAATCTGGTAATGCGTAAATTTCTGCAGGGCATTGAAGGAGTAGCGATAGCCAAAAATAATATCCTCCCTAAATGATTCTACGTAATCGAGCTGGTTAAGGTTAGACGGTTTCCAATCGTAGGTGCAGTGCTCGATGCTATAGCTGTAGTTTTTGTTGCCCCCGCGCAGGTCGTCAAAACCAAAAGTGAGCGTTTCGCCGGTGCGCAGCGTAATTACCGGAAACGACTGTTCTTTTTTGCTGTTGTAGCACTCAACCGTTTTGATGAAAGGCTGATAGATTTTATTGTCGTACACTACGCCCGTATTTTGGGCAAAAACTTGCGTGTATAAAACGGTTATAAAAGCTATCAGGCCTAATTTCTTCATCAAGTTGTATTAAGATTCGAGTTCCATGATTTCGGCCGCCAGCTCTTCCCACGTTTTTTGGGCATGGTCTAGCAAAGCCTTTTCGGCCAGGTAATGTTTATTCGCTTCTTCCAGTTTATGCTGGTTTGAAAATATTTCTTCTTTGGCCAGTTCGGCTTCTGCTGCCTTTACGCTTATTTCAAAAGCAGCGATTTCCTCTTCGGTTCTGCGCAGCTTTTCATTCAGCTTTTTCAGCTGTTGCTGTGCATTTGCCGGAGCAGGTTCGGCCACTTTGGCTTTCTTTTCTTCGCCTGATGGCTTTACCGGAATAGGTTTGGGCGCCGGAATAACGCGTTTGCTGTTCCATTCTTCGTACTCGGCATAAGTGCCCGGATATTCCTTGATTTTTTCTTCTTCAATGAACCAGATCTTGTTGGCTACATTGTCTAAGAAATACCTGTCGTGAGATACGGCAATGAAAGTGCCTTCGTATTGTTGCAGGGCCTGAATGAGGATGTTGACCGATTGGATGTCCAAGTGGTTGGTCGGCTCATCCAGGATCAGGAAGTTCGAATCGGTGGTTAGCGATTTGGCCAAGGCTACCCTCGATTTTTCGCCCCCAGAAAGCACCCTGATTTTTTTGAACACGTCATCGCCGGTGAACAAGAAGCAGCCTAAGATAGAACGCAGCTCGGTATCGGTATGTTTTGGCGCAAAAGCCTGTAGTTCCTCTAAGATTGTATTGTCGAGGTGCAGCGACTCCAATTGGTGCTGCGCAAAGAAAGTAGTGGTTACGTTATGGCCGGATTCGCAAGAACCTTCAAATTTTTCGGTGCCTGCAATCATGCGCAACAAGGTCGATTTACCCTTGCCATTGGCACCAATCAAGGCAATTTTATCGCCTTTTTCGATAACTGCATCGGCATTTTCCAAAATATCTACGTTTGGATAGCTTTTCGAAGCATTTTCGATGCGTACCACATGGCGACCCGACGGCTTGGTAAATTTAAAGCTGAAATTTACGGTTGGATTGTCGTCGTCAACGTCTTCTACACGCTCCAACTTGTCGAGGGCCTTCATCCTCGATTGAGCCATTTTGGCCTTGCTGGCCTTGGCCTTAAAGCGCTCGATCAAACGTTCTTCCTGTTTGATTTTGGCTTGCTGGTTTTTAAACTCGCCTCTTTGTATCTCGCTGCGCAAGGCTTTTTCTTCCAGGTAGAAAGAGTAATTGCCCGCATAAACGGTTAGTTTGCCTTTGCGCGATTCGACGGTTTTATTCACGATCTTGTCCAGGAAATACCTGTCGTGAGAAACGATGACAATCGCGCCTTCAAAACCGCCCAAATAGTTTTCGAGCCACTTGATAGAAGGCAAGTCCATGTGGTTGGTCGGCTCATCCAGCAAGAGGATGTCGGGTGTTTGCAACAGGATTTTGGCCAGCATCACACGCATGCGCCAACCTCCCGAAAAGGTATTCAGCGGACGTTGCTGGTCGGCGGTACTGAAACCCAAACCGGCCAAGATCTCATTGGCGCGGTATTCGATGTTATAGCCATCAAGTGCTTCGAATTCCTGCTGCTTATCGCTTAGTTTATTTAAAACCTCTTCGCTGTAATCCGTCTCTATTTTTTTTTAAACCATCTTCCAGCTCCAAACCAAATTCGATT
>JBCNPG010000168.1:0-6506 GCA_039593445.1 Pedobacter sp. | reverse complement strand
ACCTGTGCGATGCCAATAAAGGTGTAATAATAGCCCGTATGGTGCAGGGCCTCGAGGTAATGGCCCATGGGATGGTTGTTAGACAGCGAAGTAAAGCGCTCGCCCATGATCTTGACCAAGCCCGAAGGGATAAAACCAGCCGCCAGTGCTATGCGACAAAAAATAGCGAAGGCGCGGAACCAACTATTTTGTTTGACTTGGGCATGAAGTCGGTCGAGTGTAGTTGAAATTTTCATAAAAGCGATTAGTTAATGGTTGGTTTGATGTTGGGGGAGAATCATAACCATCCAAGGCCATGATTTCCTTTTTATATGCTGCAGGCAAGAGCGCATTTTTTAGCATTCGTTTCATGCCCGTCCACCTGCTGATCTTGTATAGAGCAAGAATAAGCGGCGCCGATGGATGGTAGCCCAGCTTTAACAGCTCGTTTACCTGTTGGGGAGCCAATAGCTGTTGGGCCTGTTGTAAAATAAAGAACCTTACTGACCCCAGGTGTTTGCGATATTGACGGTATAGGTCTGTGGTAAAATGGCCATGCTGCAAGTGCGCTTCCAATGCCAAATTTCTGTCTATAAGCCACTGTTCATAGTTTTTGGGCAGATTTTGAAGCCTCATGCGGGTACCCAAGCGATAAAAAACGTCAAAAACTTCCTCTTTTTCCGATGGATTTAATTTTCTTTCCAGAAGTTCGTAGGCGCGTATCGAATAATCGATCAGCAAATACAACACATCGCGGTAAGCCCAATCGGGAATGCTTTGTCCACGCTGTTTTTCAACCCCTTGGTGGATGGCTGTAATTTTATCTATGGCCAGCAGGGCATCATCGTAACCAGCGAAAACGATTTGGCGCGCATAGGCAACCGTAGAGAAAAGGCGCTTGAGCGGATCGGCGGGAAGCTTTCCGGTAAAGTAAAGCCAATCTACCGCTTTGTTCAGGGCGAACTCGGCTGCTGCTCCTGCAAAAATCAGCAAAATGGTATCGCCGCTGCCCCAAATTTGACGGACAATCGAACTGTTATTAACGAAATAGCTGTTGTTTGCTGCTTGCATGTTGCTTTAGCCAATTTAGTAAGTGGCCTACAATCACAAAGTTAGGATTTATATTTTTACTTTGAAATAAAAAGTACTTTGAAAATATAAATTTTTTAGCGATGCATTCATGGCTTGGCAATCAATGCCATTTCATTGCTGTGTCTAGTACTATTCGTTATGGCTTTCGAAACGGCCGCTTACGGTATCGATGGCAATTTTATAAACAATGAGCTGATCGTGCTTGGCTGGATCGATGCCATGCGAGGTTTCCCTTGGCGTATTCTCTTTTAAGGGCATCATTTTTTGGATAATCCCCTGCATCACCTGTTGCCTTTCCTGGCCCTGAAGTTCTTCAAACTGGCCATGAACGACCACACTTTTCCAGTGGAAGGAATTTTTGATGTCGCCAAGCTGGAAGCAGACCTTCGGATTTTGCCGCATCATGTCGATTTTTTTGCCGGGACCAGAATGTGCATAAAGTGCATTTTCGCTATAGATAAAATTAACCGGCACCACATAGGTTTCGCCGTTGGCATGGCAACCGAGGTAGCCATAAAGTTGATTTTGTAACAGGTCTAGGATTTCCTTTTTGCTGAGTTCTCCAAGCATAGCCTTAAATTGATGTTCGCAGGTTTGACCGTTTAGGGCAATTAATTATAAAGCAATATACGCTTTAATTTGCGAATATAACTGCGTTTTAGATCGCCGGTTGCAATTATTGAATGGTGCTGAGCCTGAGCCTTCTCCATGCCCATGGCGCAATGGGATGGGCGTCTTGCCAAAGTCCTGCTTTTCGTCTCCGGGCATCTTGTTCCAGCTTGGTGTAGGCCATATCCGAAGAATACTCTAAAAAATGCCAGGCCATACCCAGCTTTATCATTTCCTGGTTCACAATTTGGTGTTGCTGGTTTACTACAAGGGCAATTAGCCTATGGTAGCGATCGTATTTTTGTCCGTAAACAGTTACCTGTTGCCCAAAGCATAAATCGGACAATGCTTTTTTGGCCTGTTTACCAAAAGGCTGTGCATGGCTTTGCTCCGGACAGTCGATATGCGCCAAGCGTATTTTGATGGGCTGCTGTTGGTAAAGCACCTCCAGGGTATCGCCATCCATAATGCGGATTACTTTGGCGGTAAAGGTCTTGTTTTGGAAATCTGCATTGTGCTGTTGCTGGTTTAGCAAAGGACAGGAACAGCAAATCAAAGACACCGCTATTGTTTTTCCCAGCCACATAAGGTTTTTCCTTCTTTTTTAGCTTTTTCTAAGGTCGTTTTAAGGGTTTTATAGCTACAGTTGCGCAAGGCTCGGCAATTGGAGTTGAGGTGATATTTTTTGGTCTTGCCATTGTTGCAGATGTATACATCGGTTGGTTCTACGCGTTTGACATTGAAAAAGAGCAACAGAAATAATAGAAGGGGCTTCATGATAGGGATGATGAGGGATTTATTTTATGAACTCGCGTATCACAGGGTCTATAAAAGTGGGCAGATCGGTCGTATTAATGGAGAATTTTTTCACATCCATTGCTTTAAACCAGTCGCTCCAATATTGGTTGATTACATCTTCCTCAAATGGATTGCTTTTTGAAGGATTGATGCCTAAAACCAAAACTTCAAGTTCGTTTAGACCATTGGTTGCAGGAATAAAGCCCAGCTTGCTTTTTTTCATAACATCTTTAAAATTAGCTCCGGTTAATTTTTTCTCTTTGATTAGCGCCGGAGTAAGATAAGTGGTCATATTTTTATCTTTAGTAATCGTTCCTTTGTAGAACATATAGCCGTCTGTAAGAATAACCAGAATATTTCTGTAGTTATCCTTTATGCAGTACTTTTTCACCTTGCTTTTAAAAAATCGCCAAGTATCAGAACCCACGTAGAAATTGTCTTTAATAGCCGATTGATAAATCTTCGAAGGAACATCTGCATACGTTTTATTAACGGCTGCGATTTTGCCTTTGGGGGTGGCTTTATTAAAATACACCATAAGCTGTTCGCTTAGCTTGTTTATATCAGGTTTGCTGGGTATCGGTTCAAAAAACACTTGCAACTGGTCGTTTAACAGCAGGATTTTCTTCTTTTTCACATGCGCTACAAATGCGGCTTCCACAGATTTAATATGTTCGACATCCCTTTGGTAAATACCGGGATTCTTTTTAGGGTCGATCCTGTCTGAGAGATCCAGTAAAAAGCTGATGTTGAGGTTTTGCGGAAGCTGCGGCGCTGGCCTGATGCTATCCTCTTGTTTAAAACTGCTGACTAGAAAGCAGAGGGCAATCAATAAGGGTAGTTTTGTTTTCATGTTGCTTATAGTTCTGGGAGGTAAATCGAATTTTGGTAATCTGCTTTTGCCCCAACTTCTTCTAAGTGGGAGTAATAGGTTGTCTGGCATTCTTCTGCAACGTTGTGTTTTTCGGTTCTGGAAATGTATAGTTTTTCAAAAACATAGGTAATCCAGCCTTGCATATATTCAGAAGCATATAGCACATATTCCTTGCTTGGAATAATAACCCCATCGATTATCTTTTGAAGATGGGCGATTCTGATTTGGGCCTTCGCGATGGATTCTTTGATTTCGTTTTGTTCACTAATCAGACCATCTCTTTGTTTTTCCAAATCTTTGATACGGTCTTGATGGATGCGGATATCTTTTCTTCTTTTTTGCTGTTCGTGTTTGATGGTGTCTTTTTCGCGATGCTCCTTCATTACAAAGTCGAATACGATGCCCCAAATGATGTAAACAACAAAACCTGCAAAAATAATTACCCAAAACTCGGGTTTGATGAAAGCAATAGATAAACCAAATTTAACAGTATCAAGCTCTTTGTTAATCTCGTATATTTTGTATTCTATCAGATAGGCCAAGATGGCATCAAAAAGAAAGGTAATCGCAAACAACCCGGCTATTTTTAAGTAGTTAATCCAAATTTTGTTTTCGCCAAACATGTGGATCAGGTAGCCAAGGCCGAGAAACACAAAGGGAATCAAGGTCACAAACCAGCCTTCTAATTTTCCATCGCTCCAAGCCTTTTCAAAAGCGTTTGGATCAAATACGCTCACCAATGCAGTATCAGCCGCGTCAAACTTTTTAAAAAAGGCAGAATAAGAAGTGGAGACATAAAACGTAAATAAATAGAGGCTGATGGGCAACAGCAACAACAGGCCTATCCAAAACTTGGCAGTAGCTCCCTTTTTAGCCTTGATATGGTATTTTTCAGGGTCTTTGGCCAGGTCGTTGATTTCAAATTTAATGGCCTCTATCCCATCCTTTACGGCTTTGATTTTATCGTTTACCTTTACAACCTCTTCCTGTTTGCCTACCTGCTTTACTTCAAGTGTTTTTAACTCGGTTTCTTTTTCTCTTTGTTCTTTCTCGTAAGGCTCTTTGGCAACCTTTTGCTTTTCCAGATCCTCCTTTTCTTCATTTTGGAATTTGGCATAAACCGCTTGGAGGCATATAGAAAGGGGCATGTGGCTGCCGCTGTTGCGAGTGCTGTCTCGATAACCCGCCTCATGATAGGTTCTTTTTCTAACTTCGTCTATGGTATCGAGCGTAGCGCCATTTACTGTTGGTTGGCCATCAGTATTGGTCGTGTCTGAATTTGTAGAAAAAAAATCTTTAATTTGATCAATCATGTTGTTTTGGTTTTGAGATTCTTCAATGATTTTAGCTTTGGTTTTTCCTGGCCCGATTAAAGGCTAGTGTTAGGTGTGACTTTAGAGATTTGCCTTTCAGCCGTTTGGATATTTGAGGGTTTTTCGCGTCATCAATTTGATTTGGAAGCCCAACAATTCTATCCCTCGTGCGGATTTTAGGGGCATGAAAAGCAGCTGTGATTTTTTTCTCTGGCACTGGTATCTTTTTCTTCCAGAAAGCCAACAGCAAAAACAATAAACCCAAGATGATATCAATTGGCATCCAAGGGAGTTTTCGGTGCAAATAAACCGGAAACAAAGGGTTGAAAATTACGGCTACAATGGTAAAAATGAAGGCCCAAACGTAATTCTTTTCCCGAATAGCAAGATAGACGGCTAAAATTGCGCCTAACGAAACAATTATCCTCAATAAAGTGTAATAGGCAATGGGCAGTTTCAACAGCGCCAAAAAACAACAGGCCGCGCATAGGATGAATAGCATTCTCATAAATGTTAGTGCCTTCTTGATGGGGCGCTCCTGGTATGAGGCCTTACATAGGTTCCGTCTTTTCGGTAATATCCTTTCACGCTTACATCGCCTCCTGAATAGGTATCTTTTTGGGTTGATGTAGCTGATTTTATTGTGGAATAGGCAAAAAGATTTCCGTCTATTTGCGAATGAAATTTTCTGTAAGAAGAAAACCTTGGATTAAAGATATAGCCCGAGTTATTTCGGTATGTCACTTGATATAGGCCTTTGCGTATTTTCTTCTTAATTAATATTTTCTCTCTAGCTGGAATTACAGTCATGCTTTCCTGGTCATGGTACAGGGTGTCTTCTGAAGAGAAAAGCGCTGACGGTGTATCTGTTAAGCCAACGTAATAAACATTTTTACATCCTGTAATTGACAAAAGGAGGAGAAAGAATATGGTGGAAATTTTACTTTTCATAACTATTAAGATTTGTTTTGGTAAGGGATTATAGCAAACATGTCTAGGCGTAATTTTCCAATGTCTGATGCAATTCGCTCCTGTAGTTATAGATTTCGTCGATGTTGCTCAGCAATGTTTTCTCGCCGGCGTCTTTGCCTTTATGGAAAAGTTCGAGGTATTTTTTTGAGGAGTTGAAATGGAATCGGCAAATCGGCTTGCGGTTATTGTCGTCGAACAGTACGCCGAAATAAGACTGTGTATCTCGCGGTGCAATCCTTTCCGAACTGGTTTTCTCCCTTAAAATGGCTTTTACAATCTGAAAAGCATCAATTTCCTCTTGGGTGGTGATGATCTTTGGCGTATTGTTATCGTCAATAGGATCTACTTTTGGATCATTTTGTTTAGGAGGTTGTTCGTTGATGTTTAAGGCAGATTTGAGCCTAAGGTTGATTGATTCGTTAATCGATAGCGCTAAGGCTTTTTTGGTATATTCCTTAAAAATCAGCATCCGGTTTGCAGTGATCGATTTATCAAAAAATCTATTTACCAATAGCTTCACCAATTCGTCGGATGGCTTGTCTACTTCCTTCTCAAACTCTATCCTGATGGCTTTGATGTATTTTAGCGCTTCGGCCGAATCGAGAATATTCTCTAAGTTGTATTCGGTCTTGGTAAAGTTTTCCAGGATTTTAATAGCACTGTCTTTCAGGTCTTCCAAATCTATGGTCAAGAAAGGCTTTTCGT
Organism: Pedobacter sp.; assembly: GCA_039593445.1. Classification (GTDB taxonomy): domain Bacteria; phylum Bacteroidota; class Bacteroidia; order Sphingobacteriales; family Sphingobacteriaceae; genus Pedobacter. The sequence goes on along the minus strand of JBCNPG010000168.1, from coordinate 164 downwards.
CCATAATGTTAGGCTTTTCCAGATCAGCATAAAAATTATAAACCGTGCCATTGGTGAGTACACCAAACCTTGTTTTAGACACATGATAGTAGCGGTGTAGCTGCGAGTTGTGCGCATCGGCATTTTCCTTCCAATGCTTGCACTCGAAGATTAGGATCGGTTCG